>JBDGVT010000016.1:0-31432 GCA_039585495.1 Gemmatimonadota bacterium
GCCGATCCGGTAGCTCTGCCAGTCCCGATAGTCGAAGTGCCACCACTCCGCCTCGTAAACGACGAAGTCCTCGGCCTCCATCGCCTCCCGCAGAAGCTCACGATGCCACCGTTGTCGGGAAGTGCCACCGGGGTAGTCCGGGAAGGAGCGCGGCGACATCTCGTCGTAGCCGCCGGTCATGATGATGGGGTCGCCCGTCTCGAGATCGTAGAGGGTGAGATCGACTGCGCACCCGCGATTATGGCGTGACCCACTTTCTGGATTGGCGACGAAGATTTTCAACTCCTCTGGTGTCGCGTCCCAGAACATCCTCGTCACGTACCAGGGCCGATATCCGTCGTGCACGAGCAAGCCGTACCCGCGATCGCGGAGCCAGGCGCTCGCGCGAACCAGGGCTTCGGCAGCGGGCCGTTGCAGGAAGGCCCTGGGCTCGGAGTAGAAGACCTCGCCCATGAAGTTGTTCGTCGATGCGTACCGGATGTCGAGCGAGATCGTCGGGTCGAGGGACACCAGTTCCACCAGATCGGAGGGGCGAAAGTCACCCTCCTCGATGGGAGGCGACGCTGCGAGCGCCTCTGCGCGTAGTTCATCGGGCTCCCGAACGGGCGTGATCGTGAACGTGCCCCCGTCCTCCGCACCGAGTGAGAGCCGGCCGAACAGGCGATCGTCGATGGACACGCTCTCTATCCGTCCCGATGCGGCGCTCTGGACTGAAACGCTCGACCCATCGGTCCCCTCGAACCGTCCCCCATCTGCGGCGGCCAACGGGACTCGGTCTCCGCCCCAGTGCAGGAGCACCAACGCACCGCCATCCTCGAGAATCGAGATCGTGTCGGCCCCCGCGAGATACTCACCGATCACCGGACGCCACGAATCGGACACCTCCGGGGGAATATCGGCCACCTGGTCGTTCGTAGCGTCTCCGCCTGCGCACCCGCCAATCAGGCCGGCAACGAGGACGAGTGCCCGTCGTGATTCCGGGAGCGACCTCATCTTCCTTCTCTTGCCGGCACGAGGTATAGATCCTGGAAGTCGAAGCTGAAGTCGACCGCCGGGGACGCCGGCACCATCGTCGCGTGGTCGATCGACCCGTCCGGGGTGAGTGTGAAGGTGATGTACGCGTCCGCTCTGAGCTCCCGCTTGTACCATCGGATGAGGAAGGTGTCGTACTGCCAGTGCACCATCTCTCCGAGGAGGTCGGGGTTGCGGGTCATGTCGATCTCGAGCCCGTCACCGGTGTCCGCGATCTCGATATCTCCGTACCACGCGTCGCGGTACGTCCCTGCGTACCGATCCAGAGAGAGAGAGGGCGTCGAGGACTCGTCCCGCTCACTCACCAGATTCGCCTCGAACCTCGCGAGGGCTTCGTCATTGCGCTCCTTCACCGCGCTGAAGCCTTCGAGCCAATCCCATTCCGGCGCGTCCATATAGTGGTCCAGCACTTCATATGTGATCGAGTTGAAGGCCTCGCCCGACTCCTGATTCGTGAGCACGACCACGCCCAGCTTCAGGTCCGGGATCATCGTCACCTGGGACAGGTATCCGGGGAGGCCGCCCGTGTGCGTGAGCATGCGTTGGCCTCGATAGTCCCGGACGCCGAGCCCGAGTGCGTAGAACTGAAAGTGGTGGCGCAGAGGGGCCAATTCCTCTGGCGGGTCACCGAATTCGATGGGTGTGACCGGCTTCCAGACCTGCCTCGTGACCTCAGGCCCGAAGACGCGGCCGCCCGACGCGACCCGCCCGGAGTCGAGCTGCACCATGATCCAGCGTGCCATGTCGTCCGCTGTCGAGAAGATGCCACCCGCTGGATTCACGGCGTCACCCAGGTAGGGGCTCACCGCCTGGATCGTGCCCTCAACCCGTGCGTGCGTCATTGCCGCGTTCGGCACTTCGTCCGGGTGGGACAAGCGAACGTCGCTGCGGGCCATGCCGGCGGGCCGGAGGATCCTGTCAGCGACGAAGTCCTCCCAGCTCTGGCCGCTCACGGTCGCGATCACCTCTCCCGCAACGGGATACAGCACATTGTCGTACGCATAGGCGCTCCGAAAACTCGTGGCGGGCGGGATGTAGCGAAGCCGTTCCACGAGTTCGGGGCGCGTGAACGTCGAGGGGGGCCAGAACATGAGGTCCCCCGCGCCGAGCCCGAGGCCGCTTCGGTGTACGAGCAGGTCACGGACCGTGATGTGACGCGTGACCCATGGATCGTGCATCTGGAAATCGGGGAGGTAGCGGACGACGGGAGCGTCCCATTCGAGCTTGCCCTCTTCCACCAGGATCCCGAGCGCCGTGGCCGTGAACACCTTCGTGTTCGAGGCGATCCCGAACAGCGTCTCCGCGTCGACTGGATCCGGCGCTCCCAGTCGCCGCACGCCATAGCCCTTCGCCAGTACGACGGCTCCGTCTTTGACGATCGCCACCGACAGGCCCGGTACTTCGAAGCGCTCCATCACCCGCTCGACGAAGGCGTCGAAGTCGGGGGGTGGGCCCGCCTGCGCGCTGAGTGGGCCGGCAGGTGCGAAGGCCAGGGTGACGGTAGCGGTCGTGTAGAGGATGCGGCGCATGCGGGAGATCTCCGGGAAGAGTCGACTCGGAATCCTTGGGGGTGCGGTCGGTTCTGGCAATCCGCACGAGCGTGGCGCCGATCGGCCGGGGGGCGCTTTCCCAGTATCTTTTCTGGTCCAGCCGATACCACTCTTCACCGGACCGTTGCTGACGGACGCTGGCGCCGTGGGCTGGGCCTGATATCATGGTAACCGACATATTTAGACCGAGCCCGCCTACGAATCGATGAGGCGCGTCACCTCGGGGGAGGTGGTCAGCGGATTGGACTGGATTGGAAAGGATCTGAAGGATGGTCTCCGGAGACTCGGCCGACGCCCCGGATTCACCGTCATGGCGGCTGGCACACTCGCCTTGGGTCTCACCACGAGTACTGCCGTCTTCACCTACGTCAACGCGTATGAGCGGCTTTTACCCGGTGCCAACGCCGACAATCTCCATCAGATCTGGTTCGCGACCGAGGATGCCCCATGGGGCGCGATCTCGATTCCCGACTTCGAGGACCTGGCCGAACTCGACGGAGATGAGCTCTCCGTAACCGCAGTCGGAGCGAGCTTTTTCCTGGCGACGGTACGTCATGAGCAGCTGGCGGAAGTCCAGTCCGGCGAGGCCGTGGCGGGGAGCTTCTTCTCCATTCTGGACATCGAGATGTCCGTAGGGAGGGGCTTCCTTCCAGGGGACGATCGACCGGGGGCCGTCCCGGTCGCGGTGATATCGCACGACTATTGGATTCGCCGCTACGAAGCGGATCCCGACATCGCCGGCCGAACGATCCTGCTCAACAACGAGCCCTACACGATCGTCGGTGTGGCCGGCCCCGAATTCCGAGGCTCGAGCGCGGCGCGGCGCCCCCAGTTCTGGGTACCGCTCGAGCAGTACCTGCGGGTCTATCGTCCCGGGTCGGCTTTTCGGGCGAACCGTGAGGCCGGGGCGGTCATCCCGATCGTGCGGCTCCAAGACGGCGTCTCGCTAGCGGTCACGGAGGACCGAGTGGAGGCCTTGGTGGCGGGGCTCGAACGTGAGGTGCCGCTGGGTGATCGGGCCAGGCGGTTCGTTCTGGAACCGGCGACGTGGATCAGCCCCAGTGCTCGCGACGCGGAAGCAGCGACGACGCGCATCTTGATGGCCGCGGCTGGATTCCTGCTGCTGCTCGCGTGCGCGAACGTGGCCAACCTCGTGTTGTCTTCCGGTGCGCGGAGGCACTCCGAGATCGCGATTCGAGGTGCGATGGGAGCCTCACGTGGGCGTCTGACCCAGCAGCTCCTCACCGAGACACTTCTCCTCTCCGTGCCGGCCGGAATCGCCGCGCTGGTGCTGGCCGGTCCCCTCAGCGGTCGATTGAGCTCGTACTTCGCGCGACCCAGCGTGTGGGGTGAGAACGTGCCCCGGGACATCGAGGTGGATCCCCAGGTGTTGCTCTTTGCGTTCATGGCTGCGGTGGTGACGGCGGCCGGCACCGGACTCCTGCCTGCGCTCCGAGCGTCGGCCCGAAACCCGGCCGAGGCCCTCGGGACTCGAGGCACCGGGTCGGTCTCGGGGCGTCACCCGAGGGTGTGGATTCCTGGCACACGTGACCTTCTCGTCTCGACCCAGGTCGCGATCTGCGTCGTGCTCCTTTTCGTCGCGGCCCTCGTCCTCCGGACCCTCGACTCCGCACGCTCGTTGGACCCGGGATTCGACACCGAACAGACTCTGGCCAGCTACGTGAGCACGAGCAGCATGGGGACTCCGATCGACGAGCGTCATCGCTTCTACGAAGAGCTCAAGCTTCGATTCGACGCGCTGCCGTGGGTGGAGGCAGCGACGATCTCGGAGAACGCGCCGCTGTCCGGACACCCGGGCCAGAGGTTCCGGGCACCGGACGGAGGAGATCCACTGACCGCCACGGTGGCGCGCGTCTGGCCGGGTTACTTCGAGACGATCGGGCACGAACTCGTGCACGGCCGAACGTTTGTCGCCACCGACACGGTCGACGCGAACGGCGTGGTCGTGGTGAACGAAACGCTTGCATCGCGTCTCTCTTCTGATGGGGAAGCCGTGGGTCGAATCCTGGTTTTGCCCGGGGCGGATGGAGCACCTGATCAGGGCTTCGAGGTCGTCGGTGTCGTGCACGATGCGAGTCTCGAGACGCTCCTCGATCCTCCTGGGCCCGTGGCCTACTTCTCCCTGCCTCAGCAGTACTCCCGACCGGGGAACGCGCTTCTGCTCAAGGTCCGCGGAGCGCCGTCTGTAGCGGTCGAGATGATGAGGCAGGAGCTGCGTGCGGTGGATACCCGCCTCGCGATTGTGAACATCCTTCCGTACCAGGACGTCGTGCGGGGTGAGCTCTATACCCAACGGATGAACGCCGAACTCTTCACGGTCATCGCAGTGCTCGGCCTCATCCTGTCTGCTGCGGGCGTGTTTGCCGTCCTCGCTTTGGCGGTTGCGTCCCGAAGACGGGAGATCGGAATCCGCCTGGCGGTCGGTGCAGATCGGATCTCGATCGCGAAGTCCGTACTCGGACCTGTTGGGGGCTCGGTGTTGCTAGGGCTGAGCTTCGGCCTCGCGGGCGCGTTTGCCGCGACCCGTGTGGTCGGCAGCCTTCTGTTCGGGGTGGCTCCTTCGGACCCGATCGCGCTCGCTGTCGGGATCGCGGTGCTCCTGACCGCGGTTGTGTTCGCGGCGGGGGTGCCGCTACGAGGAGCTCTGAAGATCGACCCCGTGACCTCCTTCCGGATGGAGTGAAAAAGGACGATGGGTGAGTCCGGCAGGGTATCGTCCTCATCTTCGTTTAGGCCGGAGCGCGTACCCGTGTACGAGGTGCGCTGCTGTAACCTATCCGGGGTTCGCGACTTGCCTGTGGCATAGACATCATGGGTGTAAGCAACTTCGTAACGTTCCTCGAAAGCACCGCGGATTACCGCAGGGACCTCAGGCGAGCCGAGTACGGCGACGAGCGCATCCCTGAAATGCGCGAATTTCTGGAGGCGATCGCACCCCTCAACAGCGCTGAGCGCATTACCTCGCCGCTCATGGTCGTGCAGGGCGCGAACGACCCACGGGTACCCGTTACCGAGTCACGCCAACTGGTCGACCGCGTGCGGGACAACGACCTGGACGTCGCGTACATCGGGGGGGCGAACGAGGGCTACGGGTTCCGACATCCATGGAACTCGCTGTGGGCAGGGCTCGCCCAGACTCCGCTCGTGCACCAATGCCTGTTGGAGGGCTAGCAGGATCCTCTGACAACGTCTCGACATCGACCCCGAAAGCTCCGAGACTCTCAGGCATGAGTGACATCGAATCGAACTGGGAAGAGCGGTACGCCGCCAAGGTGAAGTCCGTAGAGCAGGCCGTACGGATGATCCCCGCGGGTAAGCGGATCCTGATCGGCTCGGGTGCGGCGGAACCGCACGAGCTGGTGGTTGGGATGATGGAGCACGGTACCCAACTGGCCGACAACGACATCGTGCACCTCATGACGCTCGGACCGGCTCCGTATGTACAGCCGGGCACCGAGGGGCGTTTTCGGCACACCGCGTTCTTCATAGGCAAGAACGTGCGGGAAGCCGTCCACGAGGGGCGTGCGGACTTCATGCCCGTCTTTCTCTCGGAGATCCCACGCCTCATCCGAAGTCGGCGCATCAGGGTCGATGTGGCGCTGATCATGGTGTCGCCGCCGGACCGTCACGGGTACGTGAGTCTCGGGGTCTCTGTGGACGTTGTTCGGGCGGCAGTGGCCAGCGCGGACCTCGTGCTCGCTGAGGTCAACCCGAACATGCCGCGCATCCACGGCGATTCATTCGTGCATGTGAGCGAGATCGATGCGCTGGTTCCGGTCGATTACCGTCTGCCGGAACTGAGCACCCACCCGGCGGACGAAGTCTCCCTGGAGATCGCGGCGCACGTGGCGTCGCTCATCCCGGATGGGGCGACGCTCCAGTTAGGCATCGGGAAGATTCCGGACGCGGTGCTCGGCGCTCTGACGAGGAGGAACGACCTGGGCGTCCACTCCGAGATGATCTCCGACGGGGTCATGCACCTCGTGAAGCTCGGGGTGATCACGGGGGCGAAGAAGAGCCTCCTGCCAGGGAAGGTGGTCACGTCCTTCCTCATGGGCAGCCAGGAGCTCTACGAGTGGGCCCACGACAACCCCATCGTCGAGATGAGGCCGAGCGACTTTACCAACGATCCGTTCACGGTATCTCGTCACGACAACATGGTGGCCATCAATTCCGCGCTGGCTGTCGACCTGACGGGCCAGGTCGCAGCCGATACCCTTCTCGGGCGCTTCTTCTCCGGAATCGGCGGACAGGTCGACTTCATCCGCGGTGCGGGCAGGAGCCTCAGGGGGAAACCGATCATCGCGCTCCCGGCGACTGCCAAAGGGGGGCAGGTCAGCCGGATTCAGCCCACCCTCGAGGACGGTGCCGGAATCGTCACGAGTCGAGGTGACGTGCGCTACGTGGTGACCGAGTACGGCATCGCGGACCTGTGGGGCAAGAGCATCAGGAAGCGCACGATGGAACTCATCGAGATCGCTCATCCCGACTTCAGATCCGAGCTTCTCGCCGCGGCGAAGGAGCGTCACTACGTCTTTCAGGACCAGGTCGCTTCCGCCAGCCCCTATCTATGGGACGAAGCCGGGACCTGGCCGCTCTCGACGGGCGAGGAGGTCGTCGTGCGGCCAACGCGCCTGACAGATCAGGAGCCCCTGCGAGATCTCCTGTACGGGCTCTCCGACGAGAGCAGCTATAGCAGGTTCATGACCATCAAGAAGGTGTACCCACGCGCCGAGGTGCAGAAATACGTCGACATGGACTACGACAAGAGCCTCGCGCTCGTCGTGACGCTCGTGGGTGAGGTTGAGGAGAGAATCCTCGGGATGGCCCGCTACGATGTCGATCCGGCCACGTCGCTTGCGGACATTGCCTTCGTCGTTCGGGATGAGTGGCAGGGCAAGGGAGTCGGGGGCTTGTTGATGACGCGGATGAGTGAGATCGCTCGGGCCCGTGGCCTGGCCGGATTCACCGCGGACGTCCTGACCACGAACAGCCCCATGCTCGCCATCTTCCACGGCAGCAGTCTGGAACTCGAAAGCCACACGGAAGCAGGGGCGTCTCACCTCGTTCTCCGGTTCAAGGACGTCCCGCCAAGCACGCCGCCTTCGCGATAGACAGAGTGATTCGTCTCGGATTCCGGGGCGCGCTTGGAAGGAAGTTGCCCGGGGACGCCCAATGGCGAAACATGACAGTCTGTCATGCCCGCTCCCCCCGATGACATGGGTGAGGCGCTCGAGTCCGGTAGCCTGAGGGTACCTGAAGCGGTAGTCAGGTAGGTCCCAGGTGGTTCGAATCGCCCTGGTGGACCGGGCGGGGTGTCACGAAACCGGGTTCGGATTCGTCGAAGAGGGTGAAGTTCACTTCTTTGCGAGGAGGAATCCGTGCGACGTGCGCGACAGGCGATCCGATGGATCCTGGTAGCCAGCCTCGCGGGGTGCGGCTCAACCACCACGGAGCCAGACCTTGCGGATCAACTCGTGGGAGACTGGTCGTGGCTCGACTCCGTCGGCGGGATCGCGGGTCTGACCCTGACCCCGGAGACGGAAGGGTACGCTCAGAGTCTGACCTTCTACGCGTCGCGCGAAGTTGAGTTGTTCCGCGACGGCGTTTCACAGGCGCGCACCGGTTTCTCCCGGTACGTTGGGGACGATGGGGGATCGGATTTCATTGAATACGGCGAGGGGCTCTTCGGCTTCCCGACCGCCGGGGTCGTGCTCATCCCAGGAGACACGTTGCTGCTCATCGACCCATGCTGTGACGGCTTCTTGCGTCGCTGGGTGAGATGAAATCGAAGGGTTCTCGACCTAGCCGAGCACCTCGGTAAGGACACGGATCCAGTTGCCACCCATGATCTTCTCGACCTCGTCGGAGTTGAACCCGGCGTCCCCGAGCGCGTCGTGGATCGTGAACATGCGTCGAACGTCGTTGAGTTCTGGGATGACCACGTGTTCTGGATCCACTTCGAATCCGGGAATCCCCCTTCTTCCCTGATCTTGCCACCAGGGCAGATAGGGCTCAACGCCGGCCTCGTTGTCGTTTCCCAACTCGGCGAGTTGGGCCTCGCCTGAGACCGGGTAGTCGTTCGCGATGCAGACCGCGTCCATTCCGCCCACGTCCGCGATGTGTCGGAGTTGCTGGATGAGGTGGTGGATCTCGGGAACGGGATCTCTGGTGAGCCAGAAGCTCATCATGAAGATTCCCATGACCCCTCCGGTTTCGGCGACTGCGCGGATCACCTCGTCGGGTGCACAACGCGCGTTCGGAACGATCGCGCGTGCGGCTCCGTGCGACAGGATCACGGGGCCGGAGCTGACTCGGCAGACATCGAGCGCGGTCGGGTCCGAGCCATGCGACACGTCGGGCAGGATCCCCAACTCGTTCATATGCATTACGCCGTCACGCCCCAGCTCGGTGAGCCCGGACTGCACCTCCTCCAACGCTCCCCCGGCGAAGGGGTTGTCGTTGTGATGCGTCAGTTGTTGGACCCGGAGCCCCAGCTCGTAGAAGAGGTCCAGCCTCGAGACCTCTTCGCCGAGGGGCTCGCAACCCTGCATCTGGAAGAAGACGGCTGTCTGTCCGGTCTCGGCCGCCGATCGGATCTCGGTCCCCTTCGTTGCCAGGAAGGCCTGTGGGATATCCTCACGAAGGGCTCGACGCATTGCGGTCATGGACTGAGCGCAGGCTTCGAAGGACCGATAGTACCGGATGCTACCGTCGTCCGTCTGGATCTGTGCGACGGACGAGACGTCGAGAATGAACGCGTCCAGCCCCGACCCGGGAATCGCGGTCAGGTCGGACGGCATGAACGAAAGACCGTCCACGAAGAGAGGACGGTCCTGGCGTCCCGGCCGCGCCGTGGGCCTGCTGGGCCAGGCCTCTGCGGCGACCGCTCCAGGCCCCAGTAGATGCACCGCAGCTCCGGTAGCAACCGCATGCCGAACAAACTCCCGTCGCGTCGGAGTCATCTCTACATCCGAGCCTTTACGAGTTCCATGTAGTGACGTTTGCGCTTGGTGAACTCCCGCTCGTTGTAGATCTCCGAGAAGAGCCACCGGACTCCGCTCTCCAGCTCCTCGACCGACATGTGCTTTGGCTGGAAGTTCACGTCGAAGAGTGTACAGCGGTCCCAATAACGCTCCTGGAGCAATCGCCCTTCCTGATGGAGACGGTGGTAGAGCGGTGTGCCCGGGAAGGGCGTCTGGACGGTGATCTGTACTTCGAGAAGCTGAGAGCGATCGACGAAGTCTTTCACGCGCTGGAAGATATCGGGTGTTTGCGTGTCCAGGCCGACGATGAAGCAGCCGTTTACCGTGACGCCCTTCGACTGGATCTTCTCGATGGATTCGAGATAGCGATCACCCCGATTGCTCTTCCAGTTGTTGGGATCGATGCTGGTGAGGTCGTTGGAGGACGGACTTTCGAACCCGACCAGAATCTGGCGACACCCGCTTTCGGCCAGGCGGTCGAGCAACTCGTCGTCATCGGCGATGGAAATGTCCGTCTCCGTGAACCAGTTGAGGCCCAGCGGCGTGATGGCCTCGAGGAATTCCTTCCCCCATTTCTTGTTGATGAACGTGTTGTCGTCGGCCAGTTCGAAGAACGGTTGGTCGGTAACCTCCAGAGCGTCCTTGATCTCTGCGATGACCAGATCGACCGGCTTCTGCTGAAAGGCGGAGGTGATCCTTATGCTGGCGGCGCAGAACTCGCAGTTGAGCGGGCAGCCCCGAGAGGTTTGCACAGTCAGCCGGTTATAGGGACGGCCGCGGAGTAGGTCGAACCGCGGATGCACATAGTTGGGCGACTTGAAGACGTCCTTTCGCAGGCCTTCGTACCGAGGCTTGAGTGAGCCGTTCTTGAAGTCCTCCACCAACGTCGGCCAAGCACCTTCGGCACCATTCACGACGATGCTGTCGGCGTGCCCTGCCGCCTCGTCGGGCATCAAGGTGACGTGCAGCCCCCCCAGCACCACCGGAATCCCGGCGGCGCGATACCGATCAGCGAGCGCGTACGCTTCATCGATCTGGGCACTGAAGGAGGAGATCGCGACGAGGTCGAAGGTCTCCAGGTCGGCGTCCGGATCCACGTCCTGGATTTCGCGATAGGCGACCTCCACATCGTCCGGCGTCAGAGCGGCCACGGTCAGCAAGCCGAGGCTGGGCAGAGAGGCGATCACCTTGCCGCGATTCACGAACTGGGGAAGCGATACACCGAGCTCGGCCAGTTCCGGCGTGCGGACGCGCACGCCACTCATTGCAATCAGTCCGATCTTCATGGTGACTCCGCGGAGATGAAGTCCAAGAGGTGCTGGAGTGTCCGGAATTCTCCCAGCCGAGCGTCTGGGAACCGGACGTCGAATCGCTTCTCCACGGCTGCCAGTACGCGGAGTCCTGCCAGACTGTCCAGGCCGAGCTCGTTGACCAGGTCGCTTTCCGCTTCGAGCGTCGAGGCATCCCTGCCGCTGACGTCCGTGAGCAGCCGTCGGACCTCTTCTTCGATGTTCGATTCAGGCATGATCTGTCTCCGTGTTCTCCTGCACTGACGCTTCGGCAACCGCGCGGCGTTTCGGCTTCCCGAGCGCAGTTCTGGGAATGGGGTGATGCAGGCGTATCATGCGCTCCAACCGGATTCGAGCGGGTGCAGCGGACCGAAGAGCCCGGAAAGCCCCCTCGAGGACGTCGGGTGCGACGTCGGGGTCGGCGGGCACGACGAACAGGGTGGGCACGTCGTTACCCTGCGCGTCCGGACGCCCGATGACGCACCACTCGGCGAACAAAGGGCTCGAGTAATAGGGCTCGACTTCGTCCGGATAGAGGGTTTCGCCATTCGCCGTCACCATGGCTTCCTTCTTTCTGCCGGTAATGAAGAGAAACCCGTCGTCGTCGAGGACGCCGGAGTCTCCCGTCCGTAGCCAGCCGTCGAAAAAGGCAGCTTCGTTGAGATCCGGGGCCAGGTGATAGGCCTTCGTGACGCTCGGCCCTCGGATCAGGATCTCACCCGTATCGTCGATTCGAACCGACACTCCGGGGAGCGGGCGTCCGACGGAACCGGACGGACATTCACTCGCCTCACCCATGCTCACGATGGGACTCGCTTCGGTCAGCCCGTACCCGACCTCGGTACTGATGCCGAGCCGAGTGAGGATCGGGATCCAGGCAGGGTCCAGGGCTGCGCCCCCAAGAACCAGGACGCGAAGCGAGTCACCGATTCGCCCACGAATGCCGGCGACGAGCTGATCGACTTCCGTCTCGGTGAGTACCGACTCGAAGCGCTCCGCCGTTTGCGCGACGGTGTCCCCCCGATGGTCCTCGCCCATGAATCCGCAGGCTACGAGCTGATCGAAGACTTCGTGATAGAGGAAGTGAAGAAGACCCGGCACGCAGCAGGCGTGGGTGATTCGGTCCGCGTTCAGGCTGTCGACGAGCCGGTTGGGGAGGGGAGCGCCCGGGTAGACGATCTTCGCTCCGCAAGCCAGGGGGCCGAGGAGTCCGCCCATCAACTCGAAAAGGTGAGCGGGAGGGAGCATGGAGAGAAAGACGTCGTCCGGAGTAGCCTGCCGCATCTGGAGCATCGCCTCCAGGTCAGCCATCAGGTTTCCGTGCGTCAACTCCACGGCTCTGGGCTGCTGGGTGCTTCCCGACGTGAAGCCGAGCATGGCCAGGTCCTCGCGGTTCAGCTCAGGGCCCGGCTCGGCTGGTGCCTCGTTGGCGAAGAGCTCGGCCAGTGGCATGCGTACGACGTCGGGCATGTGAGCGAGCGCGGCTGCTGTTCGCTCCGTATGAATGACCGCCGCCACGCCGGCGTGACGGCAGATCACACCTATGATCTCAGGCGGGGTGTCCGCCGTGAGGGGGACTGCGACCATCCCGGCGTGGAGGATCGAGAAGAACGCAGCGGGCCAGTCGGGAGAAACTTCTGCCAGCAGCAGCAGCCGATCCCCGGGATCGAGGCCGGAAGCTCGGAGAACGTGCGACCCACGCTCTATGTGGTCCCAGAGCTGCAAATAGGTGAGGCTCTTCTCACCGGCACTCTGCGACTGAGCCAGAGCCGGTCGTTCACCAAAACGTGATGCGGCTTCTGCCACCATTGAAACGAGCGACGATGCCCCGGAATGACTCATCGATCTGTCCTAGTTCTTCGGGCTCCTCGACCCGTGCGCCGCGAGCAACAATGCCACCAGCACGGATGTCGCGGGAAGTGGCATCGTGTACTTCAGCGGATGATAGAACGCCGCCGCGAACAGGGTGAGCGGAAGGAAGATGTTTCCGAAGTTCATGGCGAACGAAGCGATCTTCTTCTCGCGAAGCCCTAGCGAGGACTCGGGGAGTTCGCGAGCCAGGAGGAGGTTGAGGATGCCGAGCCCGAAGAAGGCAATGTGTCCGAGGCGCGCGAGTCGGCGAGCCGTGTCTTCGTACTCACCCAGGGACGCCGGGACGCCCAGCGGACCATCGAACGACCAGAGGCCCATGATCAGGCCGGTGATCGCGCCTACGGCGGCACTGGTCCATCCGATCACACGGTTTCTTTCCCAGAATGCCTCTTGATCGGACACCGTACACTCCCGGTTCATGTCGAGTCGGTGATCAGGCCCCGGTCAACATCCTATCCGCTGCGAACCTGGGCAAGCGAAGGATCGGTTGCCGGACGGCGGCGGGCCTAGCGTCTTGCGATCATCTGGATCTCGACACGTGATTGCCCCATGAGGCGCGAGCCGACGACGGTGGGTTCCGGCGCTCCGTCCCCCATCGTTGCTTGCATGACGGCCCTTACCGTTTCCCAGTCCCGGACGTCGGCCAGGTACACCCACACGTTCTCGATATCTGCGAATCCGAGCGAGGCGGCTTCGAGTGTGGATTGGATGCGATCCAGCGCGGCCTGGGCTTCCTCCGCCACATCGCTGCCTCGACCGGTCATGCCGGCCACATAAACGCGATCGCCCGTGTCGATTCCGGGGGATAGCGGGCTCCGACTGGGGGTCTGTCCCTCGGGACGCACGACGCTTCGTGTGGACGTCGACTCCGCTACGCACTGGATCTCGGTGGAGAACACCGCGTTCATCAACGCGGCGCGTACGGTCGCGCGGGCCGGCGGGTCGTCGGTGCTCACGAACTCCGCGTAGGCATCGTTCATATCACCGAACCCCCTCGGGTCGTCCAGGAAGACGCGGCAGCTGACCAGGTCCGAGTAGCTCATCCCCGCCTCGGCCAGGACCAGGCCGAGGTTCCCGAAGACCCGGCGCGTCTGCGTAGGCACGTCGCCCGTTACGGGCTGGTAGGTCTCGGGACTCCGGCTGGTCGCACCGGAAAGAAAAAGCGTATTGCCGACCTTCACGCCCCAGGAATAGGGGAGTTCCGGAGACCGAAGGTCTCTCGGGGTCACGATCTCCTTCGGGCCGCCGGTTGCGACGACCGAGATCTGTATCAGAGCGTCCGGATCCAAGAGGTCTGCCTGCACGGTGGCACGGGTCGGAGGCGCTTCCGCGAAGTAGGTGCGATACACTCCGTTCATTGCCTGGAAATGGCGCGTATCCCTGAGAAACACGTTGGAGACGACCACGTCCGAGTAGCCAAGGCCGGCCTCGCGGAGCGCTGTCCCGAGGTTGTCGAGCGCGGCTGCGGTCTGCTCTTCGGCGGTGGTGAGAGCCACACCTCCCGCCTGAGTCCCGGTCACATTCGAGACATAGACCAGCCCGGTCGCCTGTGCAGAGATCGGCAACGGAGCTGCCAGAGCCAGAGTGAGCAGGAAGCGAACGAAGGTGTGTCGGGCGCTCGGTGCGTCCATGCCGTGTTCTCCTGGGGTGTGAGATCCGCGCCGAAGCGTGACGGTCGGTGAACATCCGACGGGCTGAGCGGATGGCGCAAGCGCACTACGGACATATTCTGCTCGTTGTCGGGTCGCGTTGGATCGCGACCGAATCCGCTGAAGCGCTCAGGGAGTGACATCATGAAACGCCTGGTTTGCATCACCTTGGTCACACTGCTCTCGTCGGGAGTTCTGTCCGCCCAGGAAGGCTCACTGCCTGCGGTTCAGAAGGTTCGGAACTACCTGCCTCACATGACCGTGCCGGAGGTGAGGGATCTGCTGACGCGCTCGGACATGGTGATCATGCCGGTGGCGTCCCTCGAGCAGCACGGCCTGCATCTGCCGATCGGGACCGACTATCTGAACGGTGTCGAGCGCGCGAAGCTGATCGCTCAGAGGGTCGACGTCCTGGTCGCACCGGTCCTGCTCCCCGGCCAATCGCCGTACCACATGGAGTTCGAAGGAACGATCACGCTGCCCTCGACGCTCATTCAGGAGGTGTACGTCGAAGCCGCCAAGAGCCTCATGCAGCACGGATTCAAGCGGTTCCTGATCCTGAATTCGCACGGCGGCAACGCCGCGACCACGAGGTTCATCGTCGACCGCATCAATCAGGAAACGGAGGGAATCGCCGTGGATCTGGGGGCGGCGTCCGGGCCCTTCCGGACTCGCACCGCAGCCGGCTCGGAGGCAGGGGAGCCGCCGCCCGTCCTCGACCGGCACGGCGGCACCCCGGAGACGTCGAACGCGCTCTATCTGATCCCGGAGCTCGTGGATCTCGAAGCAGCAGTACCCGCCGAGCTCACGCTGCCACCGCATCTGGAAGCCATGTTGCCGGATGTGCTGGCGGGGGATCCGACCGCGTTGGTAGTGTTTCTGGCGGAAGGCCTGAAGGACGAGGCCACGGGCAAGGGCACGTCCGCAGCTCAGATGTCCAGCACCGGCGTGTGGGGATCTCGTGACCCGAGAGAAGCGACCGAGGAACGAGGTCGGGCGGCGACTGAGGCGCTCGTCGCTTCGGCCGTCGGGTTCATCGAACGCTGGAACGAGCTTCGTCCGCCAGGGACCGGCGTCCGGTAGCCGCCACCTGTGATCTGAGCGAGGGACGATGCCTGTCTCAACGTGGAGGGTACGCCTACTCTGTCGTGAATCACCGCCCAGTCCTGCTCGTTCAGGCGTTACCGAGGTCGCTATGATCAGCTCACTCCGGTTCATATTCCCGGCGCTGGCGATTCTCGTGCCGCTGGTACTCTCCGCGGTCCTTTCGCCTGCCCCTGCCTCGGCGCAGCAATCGGGGGGATCTGGTCAGGCTCCTCCCAACATCGTGCTGATGTTTCCGGACAATCTCGGCGTCGGCGAGGTGAGCTCGTACGGCGGAGCACGTGGGGTGCCGACTCCGAACATCGATCGCATTGCCGCGGAGGGTATTCGACTCACGAACTTCAACGTGGAGTATTCGTGCGTCGTTTCCCGGATCGCGATGCTAACCGGTCGCTATGCTGTGCGAACCGGGGAAGGCTACCAGGCCGGAATGACGCTCTGGGAGGTGACGATCGCGGAGGCGCTGCAATCGCTGGGGTACGCGACGGCGCTCTTCGGGAAGTGGCACGTGGGCGGAGACGATTGGGAAGGTCGACGCGAACCGACCGACCAGGGGTTCGATGAGTGGTGGGGTATTCCCGGCACCAGCCACACCGCCCAGTTCACCTCGTTCGAGAGCTTCGATCCGACGAGAGCCGAGGTTCCGTATATCTGGGAGGGCAGGGTGGGTGAGCCGGCCCGGCGCGTGAAGCCCTACGATCTCGAGACTCGGCGCACCATCGACCGGGAGGCGGCCGAGCACGGAGTCGCGTTCATGGAGGAGAACACGGAGCAGGGAAGGCCGTTCTTCTTCTATTACCCGATGACTCAGGTCCACTTCCCCGCGCTGCCCCATCCTGACTTCGCCGGCTCGACGGGAGCGGGTGACATAGGCGATGCGATGGCGGACGTCGATCACAATGTTGGGCTGGTGCTCGAGTCTCTCGAGCGACTCGGCATCGAGGAGAACACGTTGGTCCTGTGGTGCACGGACAACGGTGCAGAGATGAGGCGTCCGTGGCGGGGGGCAGCGGGTCCCTGGCGCGGGTTCTATAACTCTGCGATGGAGGGAGGTATTCGGACCCCCTGTGTCATCCGGTGGCCTGGACGCATTCCCGCGGGTCAGGTATCGAATGAAATGGTGCATCAGGTCGATCTGTTTCCGACGATCGCTGCCGCGGTGGGTGCGCCGGACATCGTCCCGACGGATCGGCTGATCGACGGGGTGAATCAGCTTCCGTTCCTGACGGGCGGGCAGAGCCGCTCCAGTCGGGAGAGCACCATCTTCATGGCTCGCGAGGGCGACGTGATGGCCGTGAAGTGGCAGAACTGGAAGCTCTGGTACGACTTCCGCACCGAGATGTTGGATCCCGATCCGAACAACCGCCTGAGGCTGTTCGATCTGGGCGTCGATCCAAGAGAGGAGATCGACGTGGCGGACTACTATCCCTGGGTCATCAGCGTCGTGGACGGGATCGTGGCCGACTACGAGGCCTCGCTCGAGGTACATCCTCGAGTGCCGGGCGGTATCGACGACCCGTACATCCCCCCACCGCGCGGTTCAGGCAGTCCGGTCGCCACCTATGTGCGCACGGACAGGAGAACCCTGGGCCCTCGCTCCGATGCACTCACGAATCCCGACTTCTCCGGAGCGTGGTCGACGGGTCGGTCGAACTCCGCGCCTCCCACCGGGCGTTCGGCTCCACGTCCGCCGCCGGACCTCGGAAGCGGATGGGGAAATCGGATCTCCGTGATCCACGGTGCCGACTTTTTGGACGTCGAGCGGGTCGTGTTCGCCCCGCGTGAGATTCAACCGACGGTTCGATACCGCTTCGCCCTGGACGGCTCGGAGACGGAGAATGCAGTGACCCTAGGCCGGACGGGCCTCCCGCCGACTTCGACCGCAGCGTGGGAGGGCGGCCGCTTGGTCATCACCACGGTCTATCCGTTCCAGAATCCCGCGGACGCCAGCTGGCACACGAGTGAGGTGACCCAGACGATGTGGTTGCAGCCGGGAACACGGACCCCGTGGGAGCCGTCCCTCGTGGTAGAGACCACGCGTGGGGCCGCGCTGGATGGGCCGGCGTCGACGACCCGGACCGTATACGTCCGCGGGTATCGCTAGCCGCTTTCCTCACTCCTCCCGGATGATGTGTACCGGGTCGATCCGCGTCGCACGCATCGCCGGCACCAGGCTGGCGACGAATCCGCATGCGAGAACAACGAGGCCCGCGCCTCCAAATGCGACGAAGTCGGTCGGGGCTACGCCGAAGAGCAGACTGGAGATGGCCTGGCCCAGGCCCAGCGCTGCGAGCAGTCCGATCGCTGTCCCCATACCAATCATCAGGAGCCCTGAACTCAAGTGCTCCCGTAGCACCCGGTCCGGGCTGGCGCCCAGCGCGATACGTACCGCGATTTCCCCACGTCGGTTCGAAACCGACTGAGATACCACGCCGTAGACGCCGAGCGCGGCCAGAACCACTGCGAGCGCCCCGAAGACTCCGATCACCCTCGCCAACCAACGGGGTCGAGCAACCGCCTCATCGATCAGGCCACTTACGGCCTTCGTCTCGAGGATGACCTGGTCCGGATACTCGGCCCAGATCGCCTGCTGAACGGCAGGGATCACATCCTGTGCTCCCGGAGCGGTACGCAGGAACATGAAGAGGGATGATCTAGGGAATCGGGCCGCGTCCACATAGACCGCGGCCATGGATCCAGCGGCGAGTCCATCGTCGTGGAGTGACTCGATCACGCCCATGACCGGCCATTCTCCCCCGGCCATCACGAAGTGCTTCGTGAGTGGGTCCTCACCCGGCCAGAGACTCTCAGCGAGGGTCTGATTGACGACCACGGTCAGGCCTGGATCGTCGTCCGTGAACGGGCGTCCAGTAACGAAGCGGGCTCCCAGCGTCTCGAAGAAGCCGGGTAGCACCAGATAGGTGCCAGACTCCGGTGTGATCTCGACGACGTCGCCCGACGGTCCTGGTACCCCGAAGGTGTACGGCTCGCCGCCTCCTTCGAGCAAAGGCGTCTTGCTTCCGCCCACGGATAGGACCCCAGGAACGTCCGACGCGATATCCATGAGTCGTTGTCTGTCGCGGAGCAGCTGTTGGCCATCATCGCCGACGGGGAGGCGAAACCGAAGGGACCAGACGTCCTCCGTGTCGAAGCCGGGGTCGGTGTCCACCAGCGCGATGAAGCTGCGCGTCATCAATCCCGTTCCTGCGAGAAGGATCGCTGCCAGCGCCGTCTCGGCCAACACGAGGGTGCGGAGCCCGCGGCGAGTTCCGCCGACACCCTGCCGAGCTCCTCCAAGAAACGCGCTGGGTGGAGCTTTGCGGATGGCCCACGCCGGCACGAGCCCCAGGAGCACCCCCGTAGTGAGGGAGACCAGGGCAGTGAACGCGGCGACACGGAGATCGGGTGTCACCGATGCTGCGAAGCCGAGCGTCTCGGACGTGAACCGGGATACCGCACCGGACGCCAGGAATGCGAGGCCCAGCCCGAGTATGCCGCCTGCCGACGCGAGTAACACGCTCTCACCCAGGAGCTGCCTTGTGAGTCGGGCACGATCCGCACCGATCGACAGTCGGATCGCCATCTCTCGCGTCCGTGACGCAGCGCGAGCCGTGAGCAGGCCACCGACACTCGCCGCGACGACCATGAGCAGAAGGCCGGTCACCCCCATGAGGAACAGGATGCCCATGCGAAATCCACCGACGAGTGCTTCACGAAGAGGCACGAGTTCGGCACGCGTCCAGCCCTCGTTGCTGTCGGGGTAGGCTTCGGCCAGCCTCGCGAACACACCCTCGGCGGCCACCCGAGCCTCACCGGCGGTACTGGGAGAGGGGACGCGGATGATACCCTCACGGTACCGTACCCCTCTCCGGTTGGGCACCATGTCTTCTGTGACCAGGGAGGCGGGCAGCCAGACCTGAGCTTCGGGTGCCGGAAACTGGAAGCTGGGAGGCATGACCCCTACCACCTCGAGGAGCCCGCCGTCCAGACGCAGGCTCTGACCGAGGATTCCAGGATCCGCTCGCAGCTCCTGACTCCAGAAGTCATGGCTCAAGACTACGACCGCATCTCGCCCCGAGACGTTGTCGGCTTCTCCGAGCGTGCGTCCCAAAGCGGCTTCAGTGCCCATGACACCAAAGAAGGCCTGATCCACGAACGCGGTCGCGACTCCCTTGGGAGGCCCCTCACCCGTGAGTGTCGCCAGGCTGGAGGTCGGATCGAACCAGTAGGTAGAGAGGGAGCGCTCCCACGCCAGACTCTCACGGAGGTCCTGCGCGTCCATGGGCGAGAACTGGCCCGCGTCCGAGCTGGCTTCGAGGCTGAGGTGCCGGAAGACGAACAGCTCTCCGGCCTCGGGATAGGGCAGAGCTTTCAGGAGGGCCTGGTCGACCATGCTGAATGCCAGCGCGGTTCCCGCCACGCCCACCGCGATCACCGTCACCACCATCGAGTGCACGCCGGCGTGGGCGCGCAGCGCCCGCCAGGCGAATCTCACGTCCTGCATCACCACCCCCCGTCTGAGCTCCTCCGCACTTCTCCACATGTCCTTCGCGACCTGCCGCCACGCGACGCCCATCGCCTGCCGGTTGTACCATGTCCACGCGCGCCTGGCTCCGTCAGTCCGCACCCGGACGGCGTACTCCTCCGCCAGGTCACCGACGATGCTCTGCTCGACTTCGTCACCCGGCATGATGGCTGCAAGGAGCCAACGCCCTGGAAGAGGCGTCTGAATCAACGGCCTTCCTCCAGGAATGACTCGGCCGCCGTCCAGAACGAGTTGAGCGTCTCGCGAGTCTCGCGGAGGATCCGCACACCGTCGGCCGTGATCGTGAAGTGACGGCGGGGGTGGCCGGACCGGGCGACGTCCGTGGCATCGATCTGCCACTCGACCAGGCCCTTGTTCTCCAGACGCTCAAGTGTCGCGTAGAGGGCTCCACGTGATACCGATCGGCTCGCGCGCGTCTCCAATTCTGTAGCGACGTCGATTGCGGAGCACGCGTTCCCCTTCGCGAGTACCGCCAGGAGAACGAGCTGCTCGAATTCTCCGAGCGCGGATCTGGATGTCATGGATTGAGTCCCTTGGGCGGTTCGCCGACCCCGGAGGGTATGTCCCTCTTGCGCAGTGTCTCTTAAGTAGAACGAGTATAGAAAATAGACTCGTTGGGTTCAAGGCGTGAAGATGCTCCATTGCGGGATCGTATCGACATACGAGGCCCAACGGGGCCAACGCCTCACCTTGAGAGGATGACAGAATGCTCATCAGCAACACGCAGGAAATCCCGGGAAAGACCATCGTCGAGTTCTTCGGCGTGGTGAGTGGTAGCACGGTGCGCGCGAAGCACATCGGCAGGGACATCATGGCGGGGCTGAAGAACGTCGTCGGCGGCGAGCTGACGGGATACACCGAACTGCTCTCCGAGGCCCGCGGCGAGGCGATTCGACGTATGAGCTATCAGGCTGAAGACATGGGTGCGAACGCAATCGTGAACGTGCGCTTCGCGACCAGTAGTGTGGCGCAGGGCGCGGCTGAGCTATTCGCGTACGGCACCGCAGTCGTGGTGGAGTAGAACCATGGAATTCCTGGTTCTGTTAATAACACCCGCCACCATCTTGGGGGCCTGGCTCTCGGGCTCGTTGCTCGAGCGCCGACACATGAAGAGCCTGCTTCTTCTCGAGAGCGGATCACGAGACGTACTGGCCCTGACGATCGAAGACCTTCCCGCCGGTTGGGAGGTGGAGTCGTCCGGCCTGGCCATGGGCAACGTCGTGATCTCCCAGGACTACTTCAAGCGTGTCGCTGCGGGCATCAAGAGCATTTTCGGCGGCAACATCGGGGTGCTCGAACCCCTGCTGGAGCGTGCCCGTCGAGAGGCCCTGGTTCGGATGAAGGCCTCGGCCTTCGCAATGGGACACGACACGATCATCAACGTCCGGATCGAGACCTCTCCGATGGCCAACACGCGCCGAGACGGGAAGGGAACGGCGGGCGTCGAGATTCTGGCGTTCGGCACCGCGATCTCCCTGAAAGATCAGCGGCGCGCTTTGCCACGCATGTGAGGTTGCCTCGGTCGTCGTTGCTGGCTGGAGCGGCGATCGCCCCGCATACTTGGCCGAAGACCGCCAGGAGAAGGCCATGAATTGTACGTACGGAGCTTCGGCGTTGTTGATCGGCGCCGTGTTGGCGCTGAACTGCACACCCACGGTGGCGCAGATTCAGCCCGGCAGGATCTACGCCGGCGGTGAGCAGATCAGCGATCCGAGTCTGGGGCTGAGGCTGACCCTGCCCTCTGGCTGGAGGGGGAGCCTCTCGCCAGACGGTGAGTCGTTCGTGCTCGAGTCAGAGGCAGGCGGCGGATACCTCCTCGTGATCGGTGACGAGATCTCGGAGGCTGAGGCACGACAGCAGTTGGCTTCCCCGATGGATCTGGGCGGAGGCGTCGTGCTGACGCCTTCGGGTGCCGTGCGGGACGTCGCTTCGGGGCATCTCACGGCGAACTACTCGGTGAGCGGGGCGCAAACGGAATTCGTCGGCATGGTGGACGTCCGGCTTACCCAGTCCGGGCTCGGCGTGGCATTCATTCTGCTCTCGCCACCGGGTGCGGCCGAGACCCACCTTGGGTCCATGAGGGAGTTCGCGTTCAGTCTGGGCGTCACCGAGCAGACCCTACAATCCGCCGGTGGCGACGATGCGTGGGAGCCGTTTCTGCGCGGGCTGTATCTCGCGAGGTACTACACGGCGACAGGCTACACCGAATCGACAGAACTCTGGTTGTGCAGCAATGGCACGTTCTACTACGACAGCCAGGGTGGAGGATTCGGCGGCGGCGCCAGCGGCGCGGTTCAGACGACCGACGGCGGGCGGTGGTCGGCGACCGGTGCCGGGGCGACGGGGAGCCTGCTGCTCGAATGGTCCAACGGTGAGCGCAGCTCGATGTCCCTCGAGTACGACTACGAACAGAACCGGGTCTTCGTAAACGGCGATCGCATGCTGCGAGGTGAAAACGAACGTTGCCAGTGAGGGGCTGACCGCGGAGCGTGTCGCGGGGCTATTTTCATAGGTAGCGCATGCGTCTCGGAGCCTCGTCCAAGAGGAGACCCGCACGATGTCCGACGATCGCAGGAGAGTTGTCATCCTCGGCGCCGGTGGCCGCGACTTCCACGTCTTCAACACGCGGTACCGGCACGACCCGTCGAGCGAGGTGGTCGCCTTCACGGCCGCCCAGATCCCACACATCGCTGACCGGCGCTATCCGCCGGTACTGGCGGGTCCTCTTTACCCCGCTGGGATCGACATCCGACTCGAGGCGGACCTGGAGGAGCTGATCGTCCGGGAGTCGATCGACGAAGCGGTGTTCGCCTATTCCGACGTCGCTCTGACCGACCTCGAGGTGATTCGCCGTCGGGTACAGGATACGGGCGCGAACTTCCAGCCGTACGACGTTGTCGGGACCCAGCTTCCCGTAGCACGACCGTGCGTGGCGGTGTGTGCGGTACGCACCGGCTGCGGAAAGAGCGGCGTCTCGCGCCATCTCACGGCAGCTCTCCGGGAGGCCGGTCGGCGGGTGGGTGTCATCCGACATCCCATGCCGTACGGGCACCTCGATCGGCAGGTCGTTCAGAGGTTCGAAACTCTCGAGGATCTGGCACGCCACGAGTGTACGATCGAGGAGATGGAGGAGTACGAGCCCCATATCGAGGCCGGTAGCGTGGTGTACGCCGGTGCGGACTACCTGAAGATTCTCGGTCTCGCGGAGTCCGACTCCGACGTGGTGCTCTGGGATGGGGGCAACAACGATACGCCGTTCCTTGCGCCCGATGTGCTCGTGACACTCCTGGATCCGCTACGAGCAGGCGACGAGATTGGCTATTTCCCAAGCGAGTGGAATCTCGTCAACGCCGATGTCCTGGTCGTGGCAAAGACGGACCAGGCCACGGAAGACCAGGTCCGCGCGGTACTCGAGAGCGCCCAGGAGCGAAATCCGACCGCCGCGGTGGTGCTCGGCACATCACCCTACGCGCTCGATCGTCCGGAGGCCGTGGCGGGCAAGCGGGTACTCGTAATCGAGGATGGTCCCACCACGACGCACGGAGGTATGGGATACGGGGCGGGGCTTCTGGCCGCCAGAGCCGCGGGTGCCGCCGAGATCGTGGACCCCAGGCCCCATGCGACGGGTGAGATCGCCGAAGCGTTCGTGAAGTACCCACACCTGGGTGACGTCCTGCCGGCCCTCGGGTACGGAGAGGCACAGCTGGAAGACCTCGCTCAGACGATCGATGCTACCGACTGCGACGTGGTCGTCGTCGGCACGCCGATCGACTTGTCCCGGGTCGTGCGCATCGACAAGCCGACGGTGCGGGCCACGTACGGGTATGCGGATGCAGGAGTGGTTTCGTTGGCCGACGTTGTGCTCGAACGGCTGTTGGCTGAGGAGCTGACGCTGGCCTGAGACGATCGCCGGGATTACGGCTCATTGGAGCACACATGCGACGCTGGATGCATCTCCCCTCATTCGTAGCGCTTTTGACTGTCGGCGGTATGGCAGTCGAGGCACCCCCGGTGGATCGCTTCGACACCTACCCGAGGCAGCCCGGTATCGATGCGATGCACTACAGCTTCGGGATAACCCTGAGCGACGAGACAGACGAGATCAGGGCGGAGTCCGTCGCCGACCTCCGATTCGTGAAGGATGGCGTGACGAGTCTGTTCCTGGATCTGACCTCGGTGTCGTCGGGCAGCGAGGGGACGGGCATGGTCGTGCGGTCCGTGAGCATGGACGGGGCAGAGGTTCCATTCGTCCACGAGAATGACCGTCTCACGTTCACACTCTCCGAGGCGCCAGCCCGGGGAGAACGGCGGCGTTTCACCGTGCGCTACAGCGGCATCGCGGGGAGCGGGCTCTGGATCGGCCCGAACCGACACGGCGAACGGTCGTTCTTCAGCACCAACTGGCCCGACGAATCCTTCCGACAAGGCCACGAGCGAGTTCATCGTCGTCGCCCCGGACCACTACCAGGTCGTGGCGAACGGGCTTCTGATCGAGGAGAGCGATCTCGGCGATGGTACGCGACGGACCCATTGGAAGCAGTCCGTGCCGATCTCCACCTGGCTCAACGCGCTGGGTGTGGCTCGTTTCACGTCACGCACGTTCGCCTATGTGGACGGTGGCATCGCCCTGCAGACGTGGGTCAACCACCAGGAGCGTGCCGAAGGAATCGCGACGTTCGAGGTACCGGTCCGGGAAGCTTACGAGTTCTTCACGTCCCACATCGGCCCCTATTCGTACGAGAAACTGGCCAACGTGCAGGCTGCAGGGATGGGCGGGGGCATGGAGCACGCCAGCGCGATCTTCTATGGTGAACGCTCGGTCTCGATGGAACCCGCGACGGGGCTGGTGGCCCACGAAATTGCGCACCAGTGGTGGGGAAACTCCGTCACGGAGAGCGACTGGAACGACGTCTGGCTGAGCGAGGGCTTCGCCACCTACTTCACACTTCTGACCACCGAGCACTACCGCGGTCGGGACGCTTTCGTCGAAGGACTTCAGCGCAATCGAGTCTCGATTTTCCGGGCAGAAGAGCGGCGTCCCGACGCCGCGGTGATCCATCCGAATCTAGACGACATGGGAGGCATCTTTAACGGCCTCCAGTATCAAAAGGGCGGGTGGGTCCTCCATGTCCTGAGGGGCCAGATCGGGACGGAGGCGTTCTGGGAAGGGATCCGCACGTATTACGCGCGCTACCGGAACGGGATCGCGTCCACGGACGACCTGCAGCAGGTCATGGAAGAGGTCTCCGGTCAGGAGCTCGGGTGGTTCTTCGATCAGTGGCTACGCCGAGCCGGATCTTCTCCGATGATCGCGGGGACCTGGCGTCACGACAGCAGCGTCGGTCGTGTTATCCTGCAACTGACCCAGACGCAGCCAGGCGACCCATACCGGTTCGGGCTCGACATCGGAATCACTTCCGCCGATGGGACGGTGCGGATCGAACGGGTCGAGATGGACGGGAAGTCCCAGCGCTTCGAGATCTCGGCAAATGGACCGGTAACGGCCGTAGAGCTCGATCCCGAGACGTGGCTGTTGGCGGGCTTTTCCCTCGAAGGCCGGTAGGCCCACCGCTATCGGGAGTCCACCTCCCGGTATGCCTGGATGACCGCCCGTTCTCCTTCCTCGCCCGACCGCGAATTCCCGTGCTCCATCCCGAGGATCCCGTCGAAGCCCCTGGCCTGGATATGCTGGAAGACATTGCGGAAGTTGATCTCTCCCGTCGTTGGCTCCTTGCGACCGGGATTGTCACCGATCTGGAAGTAGGCGATCTCGTCCCAGGCAGCGTCGATGTTGGGAATGAGATTTCCCTCAGTGATCTGCTGGTGGTACAGGTCGTCGAGGATCTTGCAGGACGGGCTGTCGACCGCTCGACAGATCTGATACGCCTGAGGGATTCCCTTGAGGAACAGTCCCGGGTGATTCCTGGGGTTGAGGGGCTCGAGCACCATCACGAGGCCGTGTGGCTCGAGGATGCCTGCCGCCTGCTTGAGGCTCTCGATGACGTTGGCAGTCTGATAATCAGGGTGGAGACGTAGGTCCACGTGCCCAGGCACGACGGTCATCCACTTCGCGTTCACTCGCCTCGCGACGTCTACCGATTCCCTGATCTCCGCCAGGAACTCGTCTCGTTTCCCCGCGTCGCCGCCGGCGAGGTTGGGTTCTGTCCAGTGGATCGTGTGCGCAACGAAGACGCCCATGCGCATGTTCAGGCGCGTCATTTCGGTGGCGATACGCTCTTGCTCGGACACCGAGCGGCGTTTCATGTCGTTGTCCTCGAGCGAGCGAAAGCCCTGATCGGCCATGAAGCGGAGTTGGTCGATTAGGTCCTCGCCGGCACTGTTTCGGAACATCCCGAAGTGGGGGGCGAAGTCGCACCGGAATGGCTCGGCGCTGGTCATGGCCCCTTGCGGCCGGCGAATCTGGTTCCCCGCCAGGGAGGTGGCGCCGCCGGTCGCTGACCATACACCGGCTGCGGCGGCCGTCTGGAGGAAGGTCATCCTATTCATGTTCGATCTCTCCAGGGGTTCGTGAATCCACGTATGGGTCGAGTCCTGAGGTCCAGCTCGAGTCACCCGCCACACTCGTCCATGCGCCGTCTACGGACCGCACGAGCGCCTCGGCTGCGGCACGGTCCATTACGGCGACCGCCGATGCCAGCGCGTCTGCTGTGGTGGCGTTCGGTGCAACCACGGTGACGGTCCGTCGGCCCACCACGCCGAGGCCGGTGCGAGGGTCGATGATATGTGAGTACCGCACGCCGTCCACGGTAACGAAGCGGTAGGTGTCGCCGGAGGTGGCGACCGCCGCGCGGGCGAGGCGAATCGACTCGCCACTCGGCAACTCCACGAGCCAACCGGTTTCCTCCGGTGGCGGGGCCCCCACGGCCACGTCGCCACCGGCATCCACGAGCACTGCGTCGATTCCATGCTCCATCAGGACGCGCACCGCGGCGTCTGCGGCGTATCCCTTCGCGATGCCTCCCAGATCCAGAGACATTCCGGGCTTCTCGAAGCAGACTTCCCGCTTGCCCGGGTCCAGCACCAGGTATTGGAATCCAACCGCGGCCCTCGCGGCTGCGAGCCGTTGCGGCTCCGGCAGTTCCGCCCGACGGGCCGACCATCTCCAGAGTCGGGTCACCGGCCCCACCGTAACGTCGAACGCTCCGTCCGTCCGTTGGGCCCAACGTTGAGCATCCGCCAGGATCGACCAGAGCTCGTCGCTTACCGGAATGAATGCGTTTCCCCGCCCACTCCTCTCGAGAAGGGCGATTTCGCTGTCCGAGCGATAATCGGAGAAGAGCGAATCGAGCCGAGCCACGTGCTCGAAGGATGCGGTCGCTGCCCGGCTCGCGGTCCGGCAGTCCGGAGCGTAGGCCACGATTCGGAACGTCGAGCCCATGTGCTGAGACTCGAACGAGCACCGTAGCGAGCTGTCCTGCCCCGGAAGCCCTGATGGAGCGGACCCGATGGCTCCGAGAAGGGCCAGGGTGAGCGCGACAGCCGAGGGTCTGAGCACGATGAACGAGCTACAGCACGCGTGTCGTACCCGGCACCGGCACGGCGTACCGCCCATGTGCGTCCGGAAGCACGGGGGGAGGCGCATCCCACGCGTACCGTTCCGGCATCAGGCTGAGCTCCGATGCGAGGGCTTCATCCCATTCCACGACTCGCCCAGAGTAGGTCGCCATCCGACCCAGGATGGATGTCATGGTCGCAACCGCGCCGTTCTCGCCGTCCGTGTACTTGAAGTCGCCTGCCGCGACCGCAGCGAAGAGCTCGTCGTGTTCGACCTGGTAGGGGTTGGCATCTCCGTCATCGTCGTATTCGAAGAGCGCATGGCCAGACGCGGACTTGATGAGTCCGGGTTCCGGTGCGGTCCCGTTCGTGCCGTGGAACGCCTCGCTCACCCGGTTCAGGCAGTCCGGCATGTGCCGGCACTGGCTCAGGACCTTCCCGCCGGAAGGGTACGTGAATTCGACGAAGTGGTGATCGAAGATCTCGCCGTGGTCGATTCCGGTGCGGACTTCCCGGCCGCCCTGACCCTGTGCGCGGACGGGATGGTCGCCGAGCACCCAGTTCGCCACGTCGATGTTGTGAATGTGCTGCTCGACGATGTGGTCACCGCACAGCCAGTTGAAGTAGTACCAGTTGCGCATCTGGTACTCCATCTCGGTCTGTCCGGGCTGGCGCTCTCGAACCCACACGCCGCCGCTGTTCCAGTACACGCGCCCCAGCACGATCTCTCCGATCATGCCCGCGTGCATCCGATCGACCCACTCGCGGTAGATGGTCTGGTAGTGACGCTGCAGGCCGACGACCACGTTGAGGCCGCTCGCTTTCGCCTTTTCGGCGTTCTCGAGGACGCTCCGGATGCCCGGGGCGTCCGTGGCGACCGGCTTCTCCATGAAGATGTGCTTGCCAGCGGCGACCGCGGCCTCGAAGTGCATGGGCCGGAAGCCTGGCGGGGTCGCCAGGATAACGACATCGACCTGGGGGATGACATGCTCGAACGCATCGAATCCGGAGTAGCGCCGCTCGACGGGGACGTCGATTCGAGGCGTTAGATCGATGTCTTCCATGGTCGTCAGCGTCTGATAACTACTCTCCACGCGGTCCGCGAAGGCGTCTGCCATGGCGACGAGTTGCACGTCCTGACGAGTGCTCAACGCTTGCACGGCCGCTCCCGTGCCACGTCCGCCGCATCCGACGACTCCGATGCGAATCGGGTCACGCCCGGACGGCTGAGCCCGCGCGAACCGCGGCGTGCCGAGGAAGGACACGCCGCTCATGGCGGCGGTGGTGGTCTTCATGAAGTGGCGGCGGTCCATTCCATCCTCCTGCGAGTGATCTCGTTGCTCTTCGTCATTCAGTGCCGAGCATGGTTTCCCAATATGCTCGGATCTCTTCTGCCGTGTATTCAGCGGCCGGGCTCACGATGCGGAAGCCAACGTGCGGAGCGTCGGTGTTCCACCAGCGGCTCTTCGGCATCTGCGGGTCGCGTCGTTTCCATTCGGGCGTCTCTTCAAAGCGATCGGCGCAGCGCAACTCGGTGAGCTCGTCGTCGAACGCTCCACCCCTGACTACACCCCGTCCGCGGGCCGAGGGACCGGTGGTCGGATTCGAAGCGGTTCCGTCTTCCGCGATCGACGAGTAGAAGTCGGCGTCGTACGGATCCAGTGTCCACTCCGCCACGTTGCCCAGGAGGTCGTGGATCCCCCATCCATTCGGCTCCTTCGAGCCGGCTTCGTGGAACGCACCGCCGCTGTTGCGCGCGTACCATGCGTGGTCGTCGACGGCCTCGTGTTCCTCGAGTCCGTGAGGGCGCTCGCTCCCAGCCCGGCATGCCAACTCCCATTCAGCTTCGGTGGGGAGGCGGTAGAGCCGGCCCGTCTTCTCAGACAGCCAACGTGCGAAATGGAGCGCTGAGAGCCGGGTCATGCCGGTTGCGGGAAACCCCGGGCCGCTCATCCCCTGCGAAGGGTCCTCATACGGTGGGCTGGGTCGGGTAACGGCATCCGCGTCGAATAGGATGTCGTCTGTAGGCCCGACGTCCGTGTCGAGTCGGCGATCGCGGAACACCGCGAAGGCATCATGCGTGACCTCGGTAATCCCCATCCAGAAGGCTTCCACGGAGACTGTCCGCCTGGGTCCTTCGTCCTCGTCTCGCCCGGCTTCATCTTCGGGGCTTCCCAGTCGGAAAGCTCCCCCGGGGATGAAGGCCAATTCGAAAGAGACCTCGGTGCCGACGATGTCCTGCATCAGGATGTCGCCTACCTCATTCGTCTGTGCCTGCAGAGTTGGCACGAACGAGACTGTTACGAGCAGCGAGACGCAGAAAGCGTTGATTCGGCAGCTGAATGCTGGGGTGACGAACGCCATGCCTCAAGAGATCGGGTCGCCCGGGGTGGCGCAACGAGTCGTGGTGGCCGGTCAAGAATCGTCAGCGAACAATCCTTCGACGCTGAGATATCGCTCGCCGCTGTCGCACAACACGCAAACGATCACGTGCCCGTCGTGTCGGGGCTCCCTGGCCAGTCGCAGTGCCGCGCACACGCTGGCTCCCGACGAAATCCCCACCAGGACACCCTCTTTCTCCGCCATCTCACGACACGTTCGGAAGGCGTCCTCCTCGGAGACGAGGGCTATGTCGTCCAGGAGGGAGCGATCGAGGACTCCGGGCACGAAGCCGGGCGCCGTCCCCATCATTCGATGTGGCTGGAATCGTCCTTCGGAGATGAAGGGTGCCTCCTCCGGTTCTACCCCGACCACGCGGACATCCGGCTTCAGTGGCTTGAGCGCCTGAGCGACACCGGTCAGGGTGCCACCCGTCCCGAGCGGGGCCACGAAGACGTCGACCTGCCCGTCCGTGTCTCGCCAGATCTCCGGTCCCGTCGTCTCGAGGTGTGCCCTGGGGTTGTCGAGATTGTCGTGCTGTCCGACGTAGAAGGAGCCTGGTGTGGCCGCGTGGAGCTCCAGGGCCTTGGCCTTCGCAGCTTTCGTCCCGAGCGCGGCTGGCGTGAGATGGAGTTCTGCCCCGAGGGCATGGAGGACCTTCCGGCGCTCGGCGCTCTGGATCTCCGACATGCACAGCACCACGCGGTATCCCCTGATGCGTCCGATGTAGGCGAGCGCCATGCCCGTGTTGCCTGAGGTCGCTTCGATCAGCGTGGCCCCGGGTGCCAATTCACCACGAGCCTCGGCCTCGCGAATCATGGCTGACACCGGTCTGTCCTTGATCGCGACAGGGTTGAGGAATTCGCACTTGCCGAGGACGCGGGCGCTTGCGCCGGCATTGATGCGGTCCAGCGCCAGGAGTGGCGTGTTGCCGATGAGGTCGGAGACGGACGCGGCGTATTTCATGACTGGGGCGACATCCTGTTGGTCCCGTGGGCGGGCTACATAGTACACTACGGGCGGACCGGGTACACGAGAGCGGGTGAGGTGGGTATGGCTTCAGATCTGAGTTTCGTCGAGTTCGTGGTTGAGCGCCTCGATGAGGACTGCGCGGTCACCTACAAGAAGATGTTCGGCGAATACGGCCTCTACAGTGGCCAGAAGTTCTTCGGGGCCATTTGTGACGACCAGCTGTTCGTGAAGCCGACGGAGGGTGGGCGGGCATTCATCGGAGACGTGGTCGAAGCGCCGATGTATCCAGGAGCCAAACCGAGCCTGCTGATCGGTAGCCAGCTCGAGGACCCGGAGTGGCTGAGTGAGCTGATAAGGATCACGGCCCGTGAGTTACCGGTGAAGAAGCCGAAGAAGAAGAAGGCGAAGTGAGTCGAGCGGCCTTTTTGCGTCGGTATCCCCTGACGAGAGCGGTCCACCCGCAGTAGACTCAGGCACCCTCCATGTGCCCTGGATCGCTCAACGGAATCCCATGAAG
>JBDGVT010000017.1:0-24047 GCA_039585495.1 Gemmatimonadota bacterium
TGGGGGGCCGGTGCTGGGGATCTGCAACGGCTTTCAGATCCTCTGCGAGTCGGGCCTGCTACCGGGCGCCCTGGTCCGCAACGACACCCTCAAGTTCAGAGGCAAGGACGTCTTTCTTAGGGTGGAGCGCAGTGACACGCTCTTCACGGCGGACTACACCGAGGGACAGGTTCTCCGAATTCCGATCGCACACGGCGAGGGGAACTACGAGGCCGACGAGCAAACGCTCGAGTCCCTCGAAGCCCAGGGGCGCATCGTCTTCCGTTACGTCGACGCTCAGGGCGAGGTGACGGACGCCGCTAACCCCAACGGGTCCTGGCACAACATCGCGGGCATCACGAACGAGCAAGGCAACGTCATGGGGATGATGCCCCATCCGGAGCGAGCTATGGAAGACATACTCGGCTCCACGGACGGCATCGGACTCTTCACTTCTCTGGCGTCGAGTCTCTCCGGACTGGCGACCTGACATCTCCACTCAAACAGATACGAGCGACGATACCTTGAGCACAGCCGACGGCACGGCCACGGAGACACCGGTCCCTCCCCGCGACGGCGACCCAGAGATCACCGCCGAAGTCGTGGGTGACCACGGGCTCTCTGAAGACGAGTACGAGAAGATCCGCAAGATCATGGGGCGTACCCCCACGTTCACGGAACTCGGCGTATTCAGCGCGATGTGGTCCGAGCACTGCGGGTACAAGAACTCGAAGAGGCTCCTGCGACTTTTGCCGACCAAGGCTCCGTGGGTCATCCAGGGTCCGGGCGAAAACGCCGGTGTCATCGACGTCGGAGACGGCTATGCGCTGGCCTTCAAGGTCGAGTCACACAACCACCCCTCGGCGGTCGAGCCCTACCAGGGTGCAGCGACCGGCGTCGGCGGGATCTTGCGGGACATCTTCACGATGGGTGCCCGGCCGATCGCCGTGCTCGACTCGCTGCGGTTCGGCGACCTCGACAGCGGTCGGGTCCGTTACCTGTTCAGCGGCGTCGTGAGCGGCGTCGGTGACTACGGCAACTGCGTTGGAATCCCGAATGTCGGCGGCGAAGTCCAGTTCGATCGCGGATACGAGGGCAACCCGATCGTGAACGCGATGTGTCTGGGCCTCATGAAGCGCGAGGACCTGATCACGGCCTCGGCGTCGGGCACCGGCGCGCCGATTATGGCGGTGGGGGCCCGGACGGGCCGCGACGGTATCCATGGAGCCACCTTCGCGAGCGAAGAGCTCAGCGAAGACTCCGACGAGTCGAGTCGCCCGCAGGTACAGGTCGGAGACCCGTTCACGGAAAAGCTCCTTCTCGAGGCCAGTCTCGAGCTCATCGGCAGTGGCGCCATCACCGGTATCCAGGACATGGGTGCGGCGGGCATCACCTCGTCGGGAGCCGAAATGGCGGGACGGGGAGGCAGCGGCATCGAGTTGGAGATGGCCGACGTCCCCATCCGTGAGGAGGGAATGACACCCTACGAAATCCTGCTGTCCGAATCGCAGGAGCGGATGCTCGTCGTCGCGGAGAAGGGTCGTGAGGACGAGGTCGTGCGAATCCTGCAGAAGTGGGAACTCGAGGCCGAAGTGATCGGGCGAGTGACCGACGATGGCATGTTCAGGGTGCTCGAGAACGGGAAGGTCGTCGCCGACATCCCCGCGCTCCCTCTGACCGAGGGATGCCCCACCTACGAGCGTGAAGGCATCGAGTCCGAGGAGATCAAGGCACTGCGGGGAATGAACCTCGACGAACATATGATCCCCGAGGGTGACCTCACGAAGAGCTTCGTGTTGCTCCTCGGATCTCCGAACGTCGCGTCCAAGCAGTGGATCTATCACCAGTACGATACGACGGTCCGAACCGCGACTGCGGTACGTCCTGGTGGCGATTCGGGCGTGATACGGATTCGCGGAACCACGCGGGCGGTAGCCGCGACCACCGATTGTAATGGGCGCCTGGTCTACCTCGAGCCCAAGTCCGGTGCGATGGCGGCGGTCGCTGAAGCCGCTCGCAACCTCGTCTGTGTGGGGGCGACGCCGACCGCGGTCACGAACAACCTGAACTTCGGAAACCCCCTCAAGGCGCACATCTACTATCAGCTGCGTGAATCCGTTCTCGGCATGGCCGAGGCTTGTGGGATCTTCGAGACGCCCGTTACCGGAGGAAACGTCTCGCTGTTCAACGAGACCGACGGTCGGGCGATATACCCGACGCCGGTCATCGGTATGGTCGGGGTCATCGACGACGTGTCGAAGATCATCCGACAGCCGTTTCAGAACGTCGGGGACGACGTGATCCTCCTTGGCTCCAACACGGGGGAACTCGGCGGATCGGAATACCTCTACGTCACCGCCGACCTGGTCGCGGGACAACCGCCCTCGGTGGACCTGGCGGCCGAGCGCATGCTGCAGCAGGCGGTCTTGTCCATGAACCACAACGGGCTCCTGAACTCCGCGCACGACTGTTCCGACGGCGGCATCGCCTGTACGCTCGCGGAGTGTGCGCTCGGAGACGGAGAGACACCCCTGGGCCTCGCAGCTGAACTGGATGAGGACCTGAGACCGGTCGTCTCGCTGTTCGGCGAGTCACACGGACGAATCGTCGTTTCCTGCGATCCCGACTCGACCGCGGAGGTCCTCCGGATCGCCGAGCTGCACGACGTGCCCGCCGCGAAGGTCGGCTCGGTGCTCGATGGGTCCGAAGGGTTCTCGATCAAGGTCCGAGGCGGTTCGATATCCGCCACGTGCGACGAGATCGGTGACGCCTACTTCGGGGCGATACCGGCAATCATGAACGCCGCTCCCGCCTCCGCCTCCGGGGCCTGACCTCATGTCCGATCGTCATCACTCGCTTCCCGTGTTAGCTGTACCACCGTCACCCGAGGACGAGCGGCGCACGTACGAGTTGGACGATCGGCCGCACGACGAATGTGGGGTGGTGGGAATCAGTGGGGTCGACGACGCCGCTGAGCAGGCCTTCCTGGCCATGTACGCGCTCCAGCATCGCGGTCAGGAAGCCGCCGGCATCGCGGCGTTCGATGGCGAGGTCGCGCGCATCCACAAGGGAAGCGGGTTGGTATCCGAGCTCTTCGATGCGGCTGAACTCGCGAAGCTGCCCGGCACCACTGCCGTCGGTCACGTCCGGTACTCCACGGCAGGTGGTAGCAACATCGCGAACGTCCAGCCGATTACGGCGCGTTACGCTCGGGGTGACCTGGCGCTGGCACACAACGGTAACCTCACCAACCAGCTGGACCTCCGAACCCGGCTCGTGAACGAGGGCGCGATTTTCCGCTCGTCCTCCGATTCCGAGACACTGGTCCACCTCATCGCCAAATCCCGCGAACAGACCGTGGACCTTCAGGTTCGAGACGCACTCTCGCACCTGGAAGGGGCCTTCTCGATGGTCCTCTCGGTGGACGACACGATCTACGCGGCGCGCGACCCTCGCGGATTTCGACCGCTCGTACTCGGGAAGAAGGGCTCAGGCCATGTGGTCGTGTCCGAGACGTGTGGCCTCGATATTCTGGGCGCGGATTTCGTCCGGGACATCGAGCCGGGCGAAGTCCTGAAGATCCGGCGAAACGAGGTCGAGAATCTGGAGTCCCTCCCCGCGGCTGATCAGCCGTCTCCGTGTGTCTTCGAACTCGTCTACTTCGCCCGCCCGGACTCACGGATCTTCGGCGTGAGCGTCGACCGGGCCAGACGGGCGTTCGGACGTCAGCTGGCGCAAGAACACGCGGTCGATGCGGATGCCATCATCTCGGTGCCTGACAGCGCGAACTCCGCCGCACTCGGCTACTCGGAAGAGAGCGGAATTCCGTTCGAACTCGGCCTCCTCCGCAATCACTACGTTGGCAGGACCTTCATCAAGCCCGACCAGAAGGACCGGGATTTCGGCGCTCGGATGAAGTACAACCCGGTGAGGGAGGTTCTCGACGGTCAGCGCGTCGTGGTGGTCGATGACTCACTGGTGCGCGGCACCACGAGCAAGAGCCTCGTTCGCATGCTCCGCCAGGCAGGAGCGACGGAAGTCCACCTCCGTATCGGCAGTCCGCCGGTCAAGTTCCCCTGCTTCTACGGCATCGATATGCCGACGAAAGCCGAGCTCATCGGATCGGTGCTCGACGTTCCGGCGATCGCGGAGAAGCTGGGAGCGGATTCGCTCGGGTATCTCTCGCTCGACGGAATGGTAGGGGCTGTGGAAGACGCCGGACCGTACTGCACGGCGTGCTTCTCGGGAGTGTACCCTGCCCCACTCGTCGACGTCGAGAAGGGCCTGGCCTCTCCGGAGGGACCGCCCAAGTGCTGACAGGGTCGGAGCGTGTGCTCCGGCTCCCGAAGGCCGAGCTGCACGTGCATCTCGACGGGTCCCTGCGACCGACGACGATGCTCGAACTGGCGGATGCCCGCGATGTCCAACTGCCGGCAGCAACTCCGGACGATCTGGCTGAGCACATGCTCGTGTCGAGTGGAACGAACCTCGAGCACTATCTCGAGCGCTTCGATCTTACGCTGTCCGTCCTCCAGGACTCCGAAGCGCTGGAGCGGGTCGCCTACGAACTCGTGGCCGACCATGCCGCAGAGAACGTGCGTTATGTCGAGGTACGGTTCTGCCCACAGTTGAGTACCAAGCGAGGCCTCTCCCCCGAGCAGGTCGTCGACGCAGTCCTGTCCGGATTGCGCCGAGCGGAGAGAGGGCACGATGTCAAAGCCGGCCTGATCGTATGCGCCCTGCGCTCGCGAGGCGCGGCTCACTCTCTGGAAATGGCCGAACTCGCTTCAGGGTGCCGTCCGAGAGGCGTCGTCGGGTTCGATCTGGCCGGGGCCGAGGCCGGCAACCCGGTACGCGATCATGCCGACGCGTTTCGGCACGCTGCCGAAGCCGATTTACCGATTACGATCCACGCGGGGGAGGGGTTCGGAGCTCCCTCGATCCGGGAAGCGGTCGAACTCGGGCATGCAGACCGCCTCGGGCACGGGACCCGCCTCCACGAGGACCCCGAGCTACTCGAGGTCGTGCGCGAGCGAGGAATTCCGCTCGAAGTCTGCCTTACCTCCAACGTGCAGACCGGTGCAGCGACATCGCTCTCTGAGCATCCGATGCGACGCTACTTCGATGATGGCATCGAAGTATGCCTGAGCACCGACAACCGCCTCATGTCCGGCGTAACGCTGGCCGAAGAGTACGAGCGAGCGAGCGAGGAACTCAACTTCTCGTGGCGAGACCTGGTCCGACTCGCCCGTGCCAGCCTTGAGCACGCCTTCATGGACGACCGACTTCGGGCTTCCTTGCTGAATCGCTTCGACGCGGACGTCGCAGAGCTCGGCTGACGAACCGGCTTACGGTTCCCCGGCCAGCATCTGGTCGGCCAGATCGACGAACTCCTTCGAGCCGATGTAGAGCGGGACCCGTTGGTGCAGGGACTCAGGCTGAAGCGCCATGATGTCCGAGCGGCCATCGCTTGCACGCCCTCCGGCTTGCTCCACGATCATGGCCATCGGGGCCGCCTCGTAGAGCAGTCGGAGCTTGCCCTGCGGATTCTGAGTCTCAGCCGGATACATGAAGAGTCCGCCCTTCAACAAGGTCCGATGGACGTCCGCCACCAGCGAGCCGATGTACCTGGAGCCGAACCCTCCGTCCGTCTTCAGGTGACTCACGAGGAGTTGCTGTCCGCGTGTCCACCGTGCGTAGTACGCCTCGTTGACCGAATAGACCTTGTTCGGAGGGTCAGGAAAGCACATCACCGGATGGCTCAGAATGAACTCTCCGATCGACGGATCGAGCGTAAACCCGTGGACTCCCGCGCCCGAGGTATAGACCAGCATCGTCGAGGAGCCGTAGAGCACGTACCCCGCCGCAACCTGCTTCGAACCGGACTGGAGGCAATCTTCGAGAGCACCGCGCTCGCCGTCCGTGACCTTCCTGTGGATGCTGAAGATCGTTCCGATCGACACGTTCACGTCGATGTTCGATGAACCGTCGAGCGGATCGAAAATCACGACGTACTCACCCGACTTGAACTTCTCAGGAATCGGGATGTAGGTCTCGTTCTCCTCGGAGGCCATACAGGCAACCAAGCCCGTGTGGTCGAGGGCCCGGATCATCACCTGGTTCGCGAACACGTCGAGCTTCTGGACCTGTTCCCCATGCACGTTCTCGCCACCGGCCCGGCCGACGATCTCTACGAGGCCGGCCTTGTTGACCTCTCGGCCGATGATCTTGGCAGCCAGAGCGATGTCGTGGAGGAGATCGGTGAACGCTCCGGTCGAACTCGGGTGGCGACGTTCCTCGTCCACGAGGAAGCGTGAGATCGTTACGACGTGACTCTCGGGCATTTTCGCTGGCGTCTCGGGGTCTCTGTAATCACCGCTCGGCTCACCTAACGTACAGGTCACGGGTGTGGCGGCGTACCCCCCGACACACCCTTCCCCCGCTTCGGTCTCACCACGTAGGAGCCGTCACGCCGAACGACCAAGCGCACGGCGCCGTCTCGATCGGTCCGGTAGACGGTGGCCCCCACTCTCTCGAGCCGGTCCAGCACACGTGGAGAGGGATGCCCGTATCGGTTCCTCCGGCCCACGGAGATCAGGGCGATCTCTGGGCGGAGTTCTGCCAGGAAGAGGGAGTCGGAAGACGTATCGCTCCCGTGATGGCCGACCTTCAGCACGTCGATATCACCGACCTGGGCGGCGATCCCAACCTCGACGTCCGTGTAGGCATCACCCGTGAGGAGCGCCCGGAATCCGTGCCACGACACCAGGACGACGACCGAGGCTTCGTTCGCTTCCGTCCCGGCGTCCAGTGGCCCCTCGGGGTGGAGGATCGTAAAGCCGACTCCGTCCACGTCGAACGCAGCACCGGCCCGCGCGGCCGACCATGGCACACCCTTCGATTCGGCCAAGGTCAGGAGGTCGACATACGACGACTTGCCGACCGGAAGCGCCGGATCCAGCACCTGTCCTACCGGAAACACGGACAGCACCGCCTCCGCTCCCCCGATATGATCCAGGTCCGGATGACTGAGGATCAACCGCTCGAGGCGGAGTACGCCGCGCCCGCGCAGAGCCTGCACGACGGGGTGCGCGAGCGGATGGTCGGCATCGCGACGGCCATCGGACGGTGTCACGCCCCCGATCGGTGGTCCGGCATCGAACAGGAGCCAGCGGCCCGCAGGCGTACGCACCGCCACCCCGTCACCCTGACCCACGTCGATGACGTATAGCTCGAGAGTGCCGCGGTCCTGAAGCCCGAGGACCAGAGGCCAACCGACCACTCCGAGGGAGGCACAAAGGAGGACGAGGCCCCTTCGCCCCGTGGCACCGATCCGGGGCCGTCTCGCGAGCACCGACGCGCACGTCACGCCCAGCACTCCGCCCACGACCGTCCCCTTGCTCGTCCAGGCGTTCGTCCAGGGGACCCTGGCGACGGTCTCGGAGAGTCTCACGAGCACGTCGAGGAGAAGGGAGACCCCTCCCGCGAGAAAGGACCCGAGAGCCGGGGAAACGAAGTCGGCCCCGAGCGACCACAAAGCGCCGGGCAAGGCGATGGTCACGAGTGGAGTCGCGACGAGTGTCATCGGGATGCCTACGAGCGAAACCCGATCGAAGTGCCACGCGACGATCGGCAAGGTAGCCAGCGTAGCGGCCGCGCCTGCAGCCGTCGCAGTCCTCAACGAGGGCCAAGCGTCGAGACCCGGGACGCGCCTGAGTAGCTCCGCGACCGGACGCGAGCCTCCTACCAGCCCGGCCGCACCAGCGAACGAAAGCTGGAAGCCGGGAGACGTCAGCTTCCTCGGATCGAGCACCAACAGGATCAAGGCCGCGGCGGCGAGTGCGCCCCATCGACTCGGAGGCCGGCCCCGAGCTCGGGACAGTGCGACGAACGTGAGAATGAGTGCGGCGCGACAAGCCGCGTCAGGGAGGCCGATAAGCGCGACATACAGCCAGGTCATTGCCGTCGAAACCAGCCCCGCGCCGCGTCGTGACATGCCGATGGTCCGGAGAAGGACGAGTGCTACCCCGGCGATGACCCCCACGTGAAAGCCGGAGATGGCGAGGAGGTGCGCAATGCCCGTCGTCGCGAAGATCTCCCGGACGCCGGGGTCCAACCCCTCACGGCGGGCCAGAGTGAGCGCAGTAACCAGCGGCGCTCGAGGCCCATACAGCCGCTCGAGTCGGCGGACGAGCGTGTCACGCCAGCCGACGGCCATCCAACGGACGGAGGACATCCACCCGGTGTGAACTGCCTGGCCGAACTCCACGCGCCTGGCCTGGAACCACGGCCGGCGCGACCCTTCCCGCCAGACCCCGTGCAGGGTCACCAGGCGGGCTGCTCCGGTCTGGGCGGCCGCCGATGGCACGACCACCGTCGTCGTAGCGCACCCGCTGGTCGGCTCGAACGGCCCGGAACCGGCCCGTGGGCTCGCGAGGAAGCGCCCGGTCAGAACTGCGTCGGACCCCGGCTCCGGCGACGAGCAGGACGCGAGGCTGCGATCTCCGGCCCACGCGCACACGAACCCGATCAACGCGACCGCCGTGAGGACCTGCACCCTTAGGGGACGCCTGGATGCTCGGATGGGCGGAGCGAGGCAGAAAACGAGGAGGAGCGGCGCGATCCCGATCGGCACGCCGACGAGGCCGAAGGCGACACCCGTTACGAATGCGAGTGTCAGCCTGACAATCGGGGCTGCACGACCCAACTACCTGTCGTGCGCCTCCGCCTGAACGTTCAGCTCTCTCCCTCTTCTCCTTCGTCTTCCACCGTCGGAAACAGATCTCGCTGATCGAGATCGATGAAGCGATCGCGCTCCTCTCGATCCTCTTCGGCAAGGCGAGCCCGCAGAATCCTGCGCACCTTGAGGTCCGATCGCACGCCCGCAACAAGCATGACCACCATCCCCGCGATGACACTTCCAAAGGCCACGACGGTCAACGGCAGGCCGTACAGGGTGAGGAGGCCGAGTCGGAGCGTCACATGCTGCCCCGAATTCAGGGATGCAAAACCGAGCGAAAGGACGAGAAGTACGAGGACGCCGAGGGTCCCGAGAAAGCGATTCAAACCGCCACCGCGCCCGCAGGAGCCGGAACCTCGGTTCCGACGAAAGTCACACCCGTCGTCCGCTCGAGCAGAATCTCCGTGTACTCTCCGACCCGACCGATGTCGCCATCGAAGACGACGACCTTGTTGCGTCGGGTACGACCACGGACCTGACCCATGTCTCTTCCGGGGTGCTCGATCAAGACCTCTTCGACCCTCCCCACCTCCCCGGTATTGATCTCGGACTGGATCTCACGGCTCACCTCGATCAGCTCGGCCAGTCGTGCCTGTGCTTCTTCCGGATCGATGAAGTCATCGGCAGGCAGACGCGTCGCCGGAGTCCCGTCGCGCAGCGAGTACTTGTAGGTGAACGCTTCGTCAAATCGGACGGTCCGCATGAGGTCTAGCGTGTCGCGGAACTCGTCGTCGGTCTCGCCAGGAAATGCGACGATGATGTCCGTAGAGAGCGCAATGTCCGGAATCGCGCTCCGGACGAGCTCTACCTTCTCGATGAGCGTCTCCACGGTGTAGCGACGCAGCATGCGTTTCAGGGTCCGATTGTTGCCCGCCTGAGCCGGCAGATGCAGCTGCTCGCACACCGCCGTCTCTTCTGCCATGACCTCGACCAACTCGGCGGTGACATCCCTCGGATGGGGCGACGTGAAGCGCACACGTCGGATCCCGTCCACACGTGACACGCGCCTCAGGAGTTCGGGGAAGGCCACGTCGTCCCAGACGTAGGAGTTCACCGTCTGACCGAGAAGCGTGACCTCGGTCACCCCCTGCTCCGCCAGCGCACGCACCTCGGAGATGACCTCGACAGCATTCCGGTTCTTCTCGCCGCCGCGTACATAAGGCACGATGCAGTACGTGCAGCGGTGATCACACCCACGCTGGATCGGAACCCAGGCGCTCGGCCCGTCCGCACGCCTCTGCTCGAGGCCCTGGTAATTCTCGTCCATATCCAGAGTCAGCACCGCGAGCTGCGGGCCTCGCTTGCGCCGTCTCGCAGGGGGTGGCCGACCTTCCTCGAGTCGATCGAGCGTTTCGGGGAGCCCACGGTAGCCGTCCGGTCCCATGACCAGATCGACGTACGGCGCTTGCTCGAGCAGCGTCTCACCCATGCGCTGCGCCATGCATCCGGTGACCCCGATCACGAGGTCGGGCCGTTCGCGTTTGAGGCCGTTCAGCTGAGACACACGCCCAAGCACCCGCTTCTCGGCGTGATCACGGATGGCGCAGGTGTTTACCAGGACGACGTCGGCCTCCTCGGGAGAGCGGACGATCGTGTATCCGCGATCTTCGAGAATGCCTTCCATCAGTTCACCGTCACTGATGTTCATCTGACAGCCGTACGTCTCGACGTACGCCCGTCTGCGGAGCGGACTCTGAGTCATGCTTGAATTCGAGCTATTTCGCGGGGCGCGTCAATATACAGATGGTCCGCGTCGCCTCGCAGGGGTCCGCGAACGACCGTCGGGTTCGCCCACCCCGTATCGGTCATCGGTACCGCCGGATCGGCCCGTACGTCGACCCGCATGTAGTCCTCCGTGAGGCCGGTCCCACCGCGCCCCTCGGGGACGACGGTCGCGGCGCTACCCACACGCGACTCCCTGTGTGCACGACCCTTCTCCAGCGCGAGCGTACGCAACTCCCGCGCGCGCTCACCCGAGACTCGCTGAGGGACGGGATCGGGGAGGGACTCTGCGGCCGTATCTGCCCTCGGGGAAAACGGGAACACGTGCAGATAGGTGAACGGAAGCTCTTCGATCAATGCCCGCGTCTGGGCGTGATCTTCAACGGTTTCCCCTGGGAAGCCCGTGATGACGTCCGCGCCCAGGCCCAAAGGTGCGATCCGCTCGGCGATCTCGAGCGTCCGGACACGGTACTGCTCCCGCGTATGCCACCGTCTCATGAGGCGAAGCACAGGATCCGCCCCGCTCTGGAGTGGCATGTGGAGGTGCGGGGTCAAACGACCTCCGGACGTGGCCAACAACTCGATCAGCAGGTCGTCGACCTCGGTCGCCTCGACGCTGCCGAGACGAAAGCGCCCATCCGGAACAGACTCCAGAAGTGTCCTGCACAGGGAGGAGAGGCTCAGAGCAGGATCGAGATCTACGCCGTAGTGCCCGATATGAATGCCGGTGATGACCAACTCCGCATGCATCCCGGCAAGGAGACGGGCCTCTGCGACGATATCGGCGACAGGCCGTGACCGTGATGTCCCCCGCGCAAGCCGGGTCGCGCAGAAGGAGCATTTTCGGTCGCATCCGTCCTGCACCTTGAGCCACCCGCGGGCGGCTCCGTTTCGGTACCGCAGCAGCTCCCCCCCGATCGGCTCCGTGTCCAGACGGTCCAGCGACGCCCTCGACTCGATCTGAGCGAGCGCTGGGGGAGCCACCTCGGCCGCTACGGCCCCGGGATCGTGCCCCGGAACCACACCCCGCACCCCGGGCATCGCAACGTAGTCAGGAGCCTTCAACGCGGCCGAACAGCCAGCCACGACCACGCCGATCTCCGGCTGCTCGCGATGGACCCTACGAATGAACCGCCGGGCGTCCGCATCGGCCTGGTTCGTTACAGTGCAGGTGTTCACGACCACGACGTCCGCGTCTGCGCGATTCAGGGTCGTGAGCGTACCCCGCGCCTCGCTCTCCTGACGCATTCGTTCGGTGTCGTATTGGTTCGCTTTGCAGCCGAACGTGTGGTAGTAGACGCGCACGTACGTTTCCGTCGCAGGAGGCTGGCCCGGGAGCGCCCGGTCAGAGACTCGAAACTACGACGGAAATCGTGGCTCGCCAGAATTTCTCGGTGATGCCGGCCCCGCTACGTCTCCCCCGCTCGATCGCGAGGTCCGCTCCGGCCAGAACGAGTTCTCCAGCGGAGTTGAGGGAGAGGCCGATGCCACCCGAAAAAGCACGCTCCGTGGCCGTGGCGTCGTCGAACGAGAACGGAAGGCCGGACCGTCGGAATCCGAACCGAACCGGAAGCGACTTGCCGAAGAGCCGTGCCCTGGAGAGCTCGACCCCCACCCCGTAGCCGTTGGTGTCGCCAGCCCGGGTCGCACCCGTGATGTCGTCCTCGGTAGAAGACCAATCCGCGAGCGACAGGCTCCCTGTAACCATGAGCCCCTCGGCCGGAGTGGCGCTCGCGCCCAATCTGAACTGCATCGGCAACGCGAACTCACCATCTTCACCGTCTGTATCGTCTGACGCCTCAGCCTCGAGGTGCGAGGGTACCTGAACGCTCGCCGCCACGCGCAAACTGGAACCCAAATCCGCAGACACGCCGGCCGTGACGGACACCCCTTTGTAGTCCCACTGCCCCTCCTCGACGTACTCGTCGAGTCCCTCGACGTCGCCCCCGTCGAAGGTTCTCGTGAACGTGCGGATCACTGAGCCAGCGTAACGGCCCACGGTGATTCCTAACGCGATGTCGTCTCCTAGCATCCGGGCGAAGCCAAAGTTGAGATTCGACACGGAGCCATCCTGATCGAACGAATCCGACGTCTCGACCGGACCTGTAACCAGATCTACCGATCCGGTGCTCTCAGCCTGAAAATGCTGATCGAGGAACGAACCCACCTGCACCGACATGGTGCCCGTGAACAGGGGATATGCGATTCCGAGCAACGGGAACCTGCTGCCCTGAAAGCTCCCGGAGAGGCCGCCTTCCGACTCGTAATCGACCCAACTGGGTTGGCCTGCCATCGTCGCCGTCGAATACGTGAGCCTCGCGACGGCCGCCGGATCCGTGGGCATGAACGACGCCCCGGGCATCCCGATGCCGAGGTTGCCGAGCGCTCGCGCCCGACCGTCGAGCGCTTCGATCGGGACTCCGAGTCCAGCCGCGTTGAAGAGTGACTGCGCCGTGAGACTCACCGGCCCGAAGCCTGACAGAAGCAGGGCAAGGATCAGGGATCGGGTCTTCATGGCAGTTGCACCGATGGGCCAATCGTGAGGACCAACCGTAGGTAGGGTTCGCCCGCGGTTCCAGGCCCCTCGAACGACGCGAACCCGATCGAGGCCGGCTCCAGGATCGCGAGGAGTACGAGCGACGTGGGGGCTGGATTACCTGAGGCGTCTACGCCGTCGAGAAGGTCCCTGGCGAGGGAGGTGAAGGGTATCTCGACGGTGACACCGGCGCCGGCGCCGAAAGCCGCGGGACCGACTCTTCGTCCGGTTACGTCCGTCAGAAGCGATCTCCCCAGCGGTGCCTTGGGCATTGCTGCGCGGTCGAAGACCGATCGGACGTCGAGTCCGAGCGAATCGATGGGTTGGAACGCGGGATCGGATGCGCTGCTGGTAAGCACCAACGCGGCCGAGCTTACCTGGACCGACTCCAACTGATGTGGACACGGGATCAGGGCGCAGAATTCAGACGGCCCGGTCAACGTTTCCGGAATCGACACGTCGATCACGGAACGCCACGCGGGAGCCCCACCGATGCGAATTCCGCTGGTCGGTGCGGCGACTTCGGGCGTGTAGATGAACGTCACTTCCCGATTCACGGCGGTGACAACCACCAGCGTGTCCGGGCGAATGCTGGGCCGAGTGTCCACTCGCAGAATTGCGCCGCGGAGCCGCATCTTCTCCCCGGGGTCCGTCAGCTGGATGACCACCCCGCGGGAGGTGTCGGTGGAGTCGGACCACGCAATGATCTGGGCCGAATCCACCGGAAACACGGCCGAGTCACCCGCAGCAGGATCCCAGATCGCACTGCCGAGGTCGACGAAATCTCCACCCGGCTGCGTCCACGGTCTCCGATCATTGATCGTGTCGAACGAGTGCTCCCAGTCCGCGCTCTCGGCATCCCACTCGATCTGAGTCGCCCCGAGTCGCACGGTAACTGGACTGGTATTCGTGTGGGCGAGGCTGTCGAAGAAGACCACGACGCGCCCGCCGATATACGTCAAATCGGTGTCCGGACGTGAGGCACCCGTGGAGTCCACAACGGTCACGGAATCGGGGTAACCTCCGAATCGTACGATGGTCCGGGCATCGAGCACGCCGGCAAAAGCACTGGCCAGAAAGCCGCTCCCTACCTCACTGACCGATCCGTATCCCCCGAAGGCCTCCAAATTCGACGCGAATTCGCTCCACGGGATGATCACCTCGACGGTAATCGGCTCACCCGGGAGATCGCCGTCACCGATAGCCGTAGGCGTGATCTCGTCACACGCCGTGACCATCATGGACGCGAAGATCCAGACGGCGATGGCCGTACCCGGCCTTCTATGACCAACAGATGTCTTCAAGTACCGTCTCATCCTTTCGTTCCCGCACCCTGCCACACGCGGGGTAAGCGGCGCGTCAATCCGGTCAGTACTTCGTAGCTGATGGTACCCGCGACCGTTGCAATCTCATCGAGATCGATCGCACCCTCCCCGTCCGGTCCGACGAGCGTCGCAACGTCCCCGACCGAGACACCGGGAACGTCGGTGATGTTTACCACCGTCACGTCCATGGAGATCCGTCCGATGATCGGGACTTTCATCCCGCGGATGAGCACCTGGCCACGGTTTCCCAGTGATCGGGGATACCCGTCGCCATATCCGATGGATAAGGTAGCCCATCGTTCGGGTACCCTCGCCTCGTACGTCGTGCCATACCCGAGTGTCGTGCCGGTCGAAACGTCGCGGACATGGACCACGCGGGCATGCACGGACACCACAGCGCGAGGAGCCGGCTGCCCCACTCCGACGCGTCCTCCGTACAGGAAGATGCCGGGGCGCACGAGCGCGTTCCCGAAGACTGGAGTGCGGAGCGCTCCCGCGCTGTTGAGCACATGGATCAGCATGTCGGGTCGTTCGGGAAGTCGATCGAGCACCGATGAGAAACGGGCCCACTGCTCCTCGATCGAGGCAGCGTCCTCGTCCGCCGAGTGCAGGTGGGTGTAGCACCCGGCCCAGCGGACATCAGGGAGGTCGACGGTCAGCTCGGGCAGCCACTCCTGCGCGGCTCTCCAGTCGAATCCGCTTCGACCCATTCCGGTATCGACATCCACGTGGATCGATGCGACGAGGGCCAATGCCTGCGCCGAAGCAGAGACCGCTCGCACCGCCTCCAGGCTCGAAACGGAGATCTCCAGCCCCGATCGGACCGCTGCGTCGATCTCGACCGAAGGGATCGGGCTGCAAATCACGATGGGCCGAACGACGCCGGCCTCCCTCAACTCGAGCCCTTCGGACACGGTCGCGACCCCGAAACCCCACGGTTCCACGGATTCCAGGCAGCGTACCACGTCGAGCACCCCAAGGCCGTAGGCATCCGCCTTGACCATGGGGAGCACACGAACTCCGGCCCCCACCGACTCGGTGATCCGGGCGTAGTTTTCCAGGAGAGCATCGGCCCGCACCTGAACCCAGGCGCGGGCCTTCGAATTCGTTGACATAGGCCGTGAAAGATGCCAAGAAGAGTGCTCCTGGACGACCCCTGAACCCCTCTCCAGCCGGGACTCGGCGCACAATGGCATGAGCGAATCAATCGAGGGGCCGAGCGACGGTCAGCACCAGTTCCCGGGGCCTGGTTCTCTCGACCGGGCTCTCTCCCTCGTGCGCTTCCTACGCAGCGAGTGCCCCTGGGATCGTGAGCAGACCGCTGAGTCGCTCATCCCTCATCTCCTGGAAGAGACTCACGAGGTCGTCGATGCGATCCGCGACGGTGACGCACACGAACTCGAGGGTGAACTCGGTGACCTGCTGCTCAACCTCGCCTTCCAGGTAGTCGTTGCGGAGGAGCAGGAGACGCTCGATGCAGACTCGGTCTACCGGCGACTGGAACGGAAGATGATCAGCCGGCACCCTCACCTCTTCGGTGGGGAGGAGAAGCAGAGCTGGGAGGCGCTGAAGTCCGCGGAGCGGCCCGACCGGGACAGCGTTCTGTCCGGACTGGCGTCAGGCCTCGATCCCCTCACCAAATCTCACCGGATTCAGGAACGGGTGGCCGGGGTGGGCTTCGATTGGGAGGACCACCGAGGCGCGCTGGAGAAAGTCTCCGAGGAACTCGCCGAGACGACCGAAGCGATCGAGGCGCAGGACCACGAAGCCATCGTCGAGGAAGTCGGCGACCTCCTCTTCGCGGTCGTGAATCTCGCGCGTCTGGCCGGAGCACACGGGACGACGGCCCTTTCGAGAGCGAACCTGAAGTTCGAGAAACGCTTCAAGCGGCTCGAAAGGATGGCGGCTGAACGCGGCATCGATGTACCGACCGCCGGACTGGACGTGCTCGACGGGCTCTGGGAAGAGCTGAAGGCAGAGAGGCCCTGACCCTAGTAGCCGGCCTGCTTGTCCACCACGTTCTCCCACTGGTCCAAGGGCGCACCGGTGACGTAACGGTCGAGGTTCCGAACCATCAGGTCGGTCTCGCGCCGCCAGAAGCCGCCGGTAACGGCTGAGACGTGTGGGGTGAGCACGACGTTCTCGAGTTGCCATAACGGATGACCGGCCGGAAGAGGCTCCTCCGAGAAGACGTCGAGCCCCGCGCCGCGGATCCGACCCTCGGACAGCGCCTCGATCAGGGCCTCCTCGTCGACCAATCTGCCACGGGCGACATTGACGAGCGTAGCCCCTGCCTTCATGCGCCCAAGCGCCTCTGCATCGATCATGCCCCGAGTCTCCGACGTGTCCGGGGCAGCGACGACGACCGCATCGCTCTCTCGCAGTACCGCATCGAGACCCGAAGCCCCGAAGACCATCTCGATCCGGGAGCCGAGCACTCCACCGCCAGCGACCGGCTCGAGATTTGACTCTCCTGGCTGCGCCGGTCGCCTCTTCACGGCGATCACCCGGGCACCCAGGCTGGCGACCCGGCGGGCAACCTCTCGTCCGATTCCACCGAAACCGACGATCCCGATCGTCGAGGTCGAGAGCTCCATGAGCGGCGCACCCGAGACGTAGTAGCGCTCACTGGACCATTCTCCCCTTTTCTGACCGGCAACCGCCAGGTCCAGCCCCCGTCCGAAGAACAGCAGCATGGCCAGAACCGTCTCAGCCATCGGCGGAGCGTGCACACCCGCCGAGTTCGTGAACACGACCGGGTGTTCGAGCATGGTGGAGGACAGCGATCCCCCCACCCCGGCGGCCCCCGAGTGCACCCAACGGAGGTCGGTCCCGGCCTGGAGCAGCTCCGGCGGGACCCCGTAACCGAAGTAGACTTCAGCGCCCGAAACCGCGGATAGCACGCCGGGCGAGACCCGGGCGGCTCCATCGCCCGACCCGTCCGTTTCCTCGTCGATGACGACGAGTTCCCAGTCGGACGGGAGAGCGTCGCGCAACTCGGTGGGGACCCACTCCGGCATCGCCCAGATCGGGCGGCGATCCATCATGTCGAGCACGGCGCGATGCATGTTCCGGCCAGGAGCTAGGGGTAGAGTCGATTCATCAGGCGCGGGAAAGGAATCATCTCGCGGATGTGATGCCGTCCCGTGATCCAGCCGACCGTCCGCTCGAGACCCAGTCCGAAGCCCGAATGCGGGAACGTGCCGTAGCGCCGCAGGTCGAGATACCAGCCGTACGCTTCTTCGGGCAGCTTCTCCTCCCGAATCCTCTCCGTGAGACGTTCCAGATCGTCCTCTCGCTGACTCCCGCCGATGATCTCACCGTAGCCCTCGGGGGCGAGCAGGTCGTCGCAAAGCACGGTACGCGGGTCGTCCGGGTTTTCCTTCATGTAGAAGGCCTTGGCGGCCTTCGGGTAGTCGTGTACGAAGAGCGGAAGATCCCGATCCTCCATGAGCTTGCTCTCGTCTCCGGCCCCCAGGTCCTTGCCCCACTCGACGTCCGCACCCGCAGCCTGCAGGAGTTCGACGGCTTCGGTGTAGCTCATACGGGGAAAGGGTGGCTTGACCAACTCGAGCTTGCTGGTATCCCGCTCCAGTACCTTCAGCTCTTCCTGACAGTTCTCAAGAGCCCGCTCCACGATGTACGAAACGAACTCTTCCTGAAGTCGCATGTTGTCGTTGGAGTCGGCGAATGCGACCTCGGGTTCGACCATCCAGAACTCGGTGAGGTGCCTTCGGGTCTTGGATTTCTCGGCCCTGAACGTCGGACCGAAACAGTAGACCCGGCGAAAGGCCGGACAGGCCGCCTCCACGTACAACTGGCCTGTCTGCGCCATATAGGCCGAATCGCCGAAATAGTCGGTCTGGAACAGAGTGCCCGCGTGCTCACCGATGGAACCCGTCAGAATCGGGGTGTCGATCCGCACGAAGTCCCGCTGGTAGAAGAAGTCGTGGATGGCCTGCTGCACCTCGGACCGCACCTTCAGCCCTGCACGCTGCAAGGACGACCTCAACCAGAGGTGCCGATGATCGAGGAGGAACTCGACCCCGTGCTCCTTTGGCTGGATCGGGTATTCCGCCGCTTCGGACAGGCGCTCCACGGCAACGATTCCGAGCTCGAACCCACCGGGAGCCCTCGCGTCCTCCTTTACCTCTCCGGAGAGAGCCACGAGAGACTCCTGGGTGAGTGACTGCTGAAGCTCCCAGGTCGCGTCGTCGACCTGACTCTTCACGAGCACTCCCTGGAGCACCCCCGTGCCGTCTCGTACCACAGTGAAGGCGACCTTGCCGTGTCCACGCGTCGCCTCGACCCACCCAGCGATCGTGACGTGCTCGCCGACGTGCTCACCCAGTTCCCTGATCTCGACCATCATCGCTCTCGAATTCAAGCGTGCAGTGGCGCCGGACGGCACCGCGATTCGGCAGGAGAATGCACAGAAGATCGCGTGAGGGGAAGCTATCCGACTCCGTACATCGCGAGGCGGTGTTGGTAGCGAGCCGTCAGGTGGTCGCGAATCCTCACGTGGTTCGGGTCAGCCAGCTCGGGATCCGCGACGACCAGTTCCCGCGCCCCCCGCTGGGCATCCACCAGCAGATCCTCGTCAGCCATCAGATCGGCGAAGCGGAGCACAGGGTCCTTTCCGTGCTGTTGGCTCCCGAACAGGTCGCCCTGTCCACGTATCTGCAGATCGGCACGCGCGATCTCGAAGCCGTCCGTCGTCGATCGAAACACGTTTAGTCGCTCGAGGGCGTCCTCCCCTGGCTCTGCGATCAGAATGCAGTGGCTCTCTGCAGCGCCCCGCCCGACCCGACCTCGCAGCTGATGGAGCTGAGACAAGCCAAAACGCTCTGCGTGTTCGATGATCATCACCGTCGCATTCGGCACGTCGATGCCGACCTCGATGACCGTCGTGGCGACCAACAGGTCCACGTCTCCATCGAGGAATCCCCTCATGACTTCGTCCTTGTCGGACGACGATAGCTGGCCGTGGATCAACCCGACCCGGGCTTCGGGGAAGACGTCGTCGCGGAGGCGCTCGAATTCGGCCGTCGCTGACAACAGGTCGACCTTCTCCGACTCGGCCACGAGCGGGTACACCACATACACCTGCCTTCCCAGCGCGATCTGTTCGCGCACGAATCCGTAGACCGCATGTCTTCGGTCGGGCGCCCGCAGCGCAGTCTTCACCGGCGTACGACCCGGTGGCATCTCGTCGAGGATGCTCAGGTCGAGGTCTCCATACAGCGCCATCGCCAGAGACCTGGGAATCGGAGTGGCGGACATGACCAACACGTCGGGGCGGAGGTCCTCACGGTCGAGAAGCGCCATGCGCTGCTTCACTCCGAAGCGATGCTGCTCGTCCACGATGACCACGCCCAAATCGCTGAACGTGACGCTTTCCTGGATCAACGCGTGGGTCCCGATGACGAAGCGTGCCTTTCCAGAGGCGATCGCCTCGAGGGCGGTTCGCCGTTCGGCGGCTGGGAGACTCCCCGTGAGCAAGACCACCTGGACCCCGAGCGACTCCACCATGGCCCCGATGCCGCGTGCGTGCTGTTCGGCAAGGATCTCCGTGGGCGCCATGAGGGCCGCCTGTCGTCCGGCCTCTACCGCGAGAAGCATCGCGAACACCGCCACCGCGGTCTTCCCCGAACCGACGTCACCCTGAAGCATGCGATTCATGCGCCGGTCGGACTGCATGTCCCCGTAGATGTCTCGGAGAGCCGCGGCCTGAGCACCGGTCAGTTCGAAAGGCAACGCTTCATGAAGAGGTCGGATGAGTTCGTTCGTCCGCTCATGCACGATGCCAGGCTCCAGTTCGGTGGCACGACGACGCGCCTGGGCCTGCACGAGTTGGAGGAAGAACAGCTCGTCGAACGCGAGCCGACGCCTTCCCCGCTCAGCGTCGTGGATCGAATCTGGTCTGTGCATCCAGGTGAGTGCCTGACCGAGTCCTGGGAGACGATACTGCTCGAGCGCCGCGGGGTTCATGTATTCGTCATCGTCCGCCCACGAGAGGAGAGCGTCGAGGTTCTTCTCGAAGATCCCTCGAAGAGCCCATTGCGGAAGATCTTCACTGGCTGGATACGTGACGAAGATCATGCCCGAGCCACGGGCGTCCTCACCGTCACGCGCGAGCACCGTGAATTCCCGCGGCTGTATCTGGCGACCATGGAAGAACTTCACCCTCCCGGTCACGAGCAGGGTGTCACCCTCGCGCAGCTTCCGTTCGAGCCACGGCTGCCCCGGCCAGGCAACGGTGATCATCCCGGAGTCGTCCTCGAGGACCGCTTGGAAAATCCGCAGGCCTCGGCGTGTAGGGATGACTCCCTTGCTCCGAATTCGGCCAATCGCACTCACGTCCATCCCGACCTCGAGCCGGCCGATCGGCTCTACGGTCGAGGCGTCGTCATACCGGCGGGGCACGTGATACAGAAGGTCCCTGGCCGTAGTGATGCCCAGGCGCATGAACGTATCAGCGCGCTTGGGGCCGACCCCCTTGAGGAACTGAACCGGTCGATCGAGCTGCGAATAGCTCAAGGACCGAAGACGGCTGACACGAACGACTCGGAATCGAAACTCTCCATGTCACCGAGCCCCTCGCCCGTCCCCACCAGCTTGACCGGGATTCCATACTCCTCCTGAAGCGCCACGACGATCCCTCCACGAGCGGAAGAGTCCATCTTCGCGAGGACGATGCCTGTCACGTCCACCGCCTTGGAGAAGGCTTCGACCTGACGGACGGCGTTCTGGCCCACGGTGGCGTCGAGCACCATCAGCGTCTCGTGCGGAGCACCCTCGATCCGCCGCCTGACGACCCGATCGATCTTGGTGAGCTCGTCCATGAGCCCGCGGTTCGTGTGCAGGCGGCCGGCCGTGTCGATGAGTACAACGTCTGTTCCGCGGGCTTCTGCGGCGTCGAGGGCATCGAACGCGACAGACGCTGGATCCCCACCCTGTTGGCCGCGCAGAAAGTCTGCTCCGACCCTGGCCGACCAGCTCTCGAGCTGAGCCACGGCACCTGCTCGGAAGGTATCGGCTGCCGCGACCAGGACAGATTGCCCCTCACGAATCAGATGGTCTGCCAGCTTCGCGACCGACGTCGTCTTGCCCACTCCGTTTACACCGACCATGAGGTACACCGTCGGTCCTGAGTCCGCCGCCTGTAGTTCTGCTTCCGAGGCCGGGCGGAGGATCTCGGCAATCTCGTCCCTCAGGGTACCCGCCAACGCCTCTGATCCTCGGGCTTTTCCGCGCCGGAGTGCTTCCTCCGCACGGTCCGTGAGGCGCATCGTCGCAGCCACGCCGAAATCCGCGGCCAGGAGACGCTCCTCCAGTTCTTCGAGTGAGGCGCCATCCATACCTCCGGCCGCCACCCGCACGTCGGTAAGAGCGAGGTCGACGACACGGCGCCATAGCCCTTTCTTGCGCTCCAGCTTCTTCTTGAACAGGCGAGCCATGACCGCGCCCTACGTCCTGGACTCGTCCCGGGGGTACCTCATCGCAGGCCGGTCCTGCGGCGCACGATCCACTCCACGCAAAGAAGAGCGATCACAAGCAGGTACGGCCACGGGAAGGTCCGAAGCGGGCGGCCCAGCGTCGCATCGGCATCCACGAGCGACGCGTTGCGGACCGAGACCTCGGGGACATCCCCTACCGGGAGCATCTCGAGCGTAGAGGTGGACACGTCGAAGCGTCCCGCACCGATCGTGTCGCCACTCGTAGCGATCACAGAAAAGGCGTAAGCAGCGGGCGGGAGAGGTCCGGTAGATACCGTCCCGCCGCTGGTAACCGTGGTGTCAATCACCACGTCGTCACCGTCCACCACCAAGATCCTGGAGTCTACGCTGTCCCCTGGCACGTTCCACTCGACGGGAGCACCCCGAGCCATGACCCACGAGGTCGGACGCGCCTCCGCCGTAAGCACGTCACGATCGGCGAGCAGCCAGCCCACGACACCGGACCAGAACCGGCGGTAGGGCTCGCGGCCATTCTCGCGCATCCCCCATCGCCAGAACCCCGACGAAAGCGTGACGACGACCCGGCCGCTGGACCTGTCCAGAAATTGCACTGCGCTCTCAGGGGCACCCGCTCCTCTGAGCTGAACGTTGAGCGCGGGCTGGCGCACCGGTTCGGTCGGAACCATGACTGATGTGAGCGGGGGAAGGCCTTGCAAGGCCACTCCGGCCAGCGCTCCAGCAATCGGTGAGGTCGGGACATCCGGTGATACGTACCACTCACCGCTTCGCGGGGCGCCGACTTCTACCCCGACGGCCCCTGCCCCTGTGGCGTCTGCCGGCAGCACCAGGCGGCGCCCAGGACGAGCGACGAGTTCAGCTACCCACTCCTCGGTGTCTTCGCCGATTCCATGGACCACGAGTACCGACGCGTCCGCTGCAGCACGGCGTGCGTCAACGGAGTCCACAGGGGCGCCGCGGTCGATCGCATGCCCAACGCGGACGTATCGGTCCGGGCCCGCACGCATGTATCCGATCGCTGGGAGCCCGGTCACGTCCTCCAGAACCGGAAGCAGGTAGCGTGGCTCCCAATCTGGAAGGACGGAGAGAAGCACGAGCGCGCCTTCCTCATGCCCGATATTGGCGAAAGCGACCGCTTCGTCATCATCTGCGAACCCGTCACCCGGAACGGACACACGAGCTGAATACCGCACCCGGCCCGTCGTCGACGGGCCCGGCAGGTCGATGCTCACACGGGACCGCAGCCCCGGTGAAGCGGACGCGACGGGTACAGCCGCTACGACCCGCCCCTCCTCGAGAATCTCGACCGTGAGTGAGTCTCCCGGCGGGCCACCCAGTATCTCGATCTCGGCTGTCGGGCTCCCATCGGGTCGAGCCAGATCAGGCACCTCGAACCGGGCGATTCCTGCGTTCACGACCGAACCCGCGAAGCCTTCGAACTCGACCGTGACGGGGATGTCGGCCAAGGCGGACCGGAGTGCCACCGCGTCCGAGAATCGCAAATCCGAGAGCACGCGCACTTCGCTCGCTCCTGCTTCGGCGGCCGCTGCAAGAGCGGGCGCCAGGAGCGTCGCAGCCTCGGCCGGCCCATCCGCGGTCGGGTCGTCGACGGCCCCATCCCCGAACCGAACCACGGTCCACCCGTCCGACTCCAGTTCGTCGGCTCGGGACAGGGCTGAATCCCAAGGCGACGACCCGTTCGCGTCCACCGCTCCCATACTCAGCGAGGCGTCGAGAAGGGCCCATCGCAAAGGTGCGCCTCCAGGTCCGAACGAAGGGACACGAACATCGAACAGGAGGATGAGGACCGTGATCAGCGTCGCCGCACGCATGAGGGCCAACGTGCGCGAGGAGGGCACGGCGAGATCGACCCGCATGTATATCCAGAACGAATACCCGGCGAGTCCACCCGCGAGGAGCAGGAAGAACAACCAGCGGATCACCTGGTCCGCCTCAGGAAACGAGGGTAGATCCCGACCAGAATCAGATCGGTGAGTTGGGGCACCAAGTTACCTCTGTGCCCCCCCGCTTTCAGCGGTTTTCGAAGGCGTCTCCGACTGAGCCACATAAGATCGAACCGGCCCGCCTCGCGGAATCGACTCGAGCAGGTCCATACGAGCGACCAAGTCCACTCGCCACCGAACCAGGTCATCCGCCGGAACGGGATCACCAGCCGGGAGATCGACCGATTCCGGATCGATCTGCCTTCCATTGCTCAACATCTCGTAATGAAGGTGCGGGCCATTCGCGAGGCCCGTCATGCCGAC
>JBDGVT010000018.1:0-23937 GCA_039585495.1 Gemmatimonadota bacterium
GCAGCGCTCCACGTCACGACTCCGGGCTATTTCGGGGCCCTGGGAATTCCCGTCGTCAGCGGAAGAGCCTTCGAGGCGCGAGACGTCCTGGGCTCGGAGTTGGTCGGTCTGGTCAACCGGACAGCGGCGGAGGAGTGGTGGCCCGGTGAAGACCCGGTCGGAAAAACGGTCTACTTCGCGGAGGACGGTGAGGGCGATCCAATTACGCGCACAGTCGTCGGCGTGGTCGACGACGTCCGCGCGAACGGGCCGGATTCCCAGCCCCGCGTTGAGTTCCATCAACCGGCAGCCCAGACGACAGAGTTGTGGCGCTGGTTCGGGCGGGAGATGTACTTCGTGCTGAGCGTGCAGGGCACCTCCGTCAGTGCCCAGCAGATCCGTGGCGCGGTGCAGCGAGTGGACCCCAACCTCGCGGTCTCCGGCATCCAGACGATGGACGACGCTCTGGACGCAGCCGTGGCCACGCCCAGAGTCCACGGAATGCTGATCGGGGCCTTCGCGTTGGTCGCCCTGATGCTGGCAGCCGTCGGAATCTACGGAGTCATGGCGTTCTCGGTGAGACAGCGGACGAAGGAGATCGCAGTGCGCGTCGCGCTCGGAGCAGACCAACAGTCGGTTCTGGGCCGAACCGTTGGAGCGGGAATCCGCACGGCGGCCCTTGGCACCGTGGTTGGGGTCGTAGCCTCGTATGTCCTCGGACGGTGGCTCAACTCCTTCCTATACGGAGTGGGCGCAGCCGACCCCGGGACTTATGTGGCCGTCACCGGGCTGCTAGCGATGGTGACGATAGCAGCCTGTCTGATTCCAGCGCTTCACGCCGCTCGGACGGACCCCTCGGTCGCGTTGCGCGGGGAGTGAGCTTCCGCCCAATCACCGTGTCGCCAGGCTTCGGATCGAGCGCACGGCCTGGACCGGTCACAGCGACCACGCCCGCCCGCGTAACGACGACCAACGGCACCGCGTTCGCTCCGTGCTCGCCGTGCCATTCCTCGATACGGATCAATCCCCGGAGAGCGGCTGTGAGAGCATGTCGTTCAACCAATGCCCCGCTCGCTGCACCTTGGCCTGCACATAGGGCAGGTTATGCCGATTGAGGGTGCCGTGGAGGGCACGGCGGCTCACTACCGTGATGCCTGCCTCCGCCATCGCCTGGACCTTCACCGGATTGTTCGTGAGCAGCTCAATGCGCTTCACGCCGAGGGCGTCGAGGATGCCGGCTGCCACCCCGTAGTTACGCTCGTCCGGCCCGAACCCGAGCGTGCTGTCGGCATCGATCGTGTCGAGCCCACCGTCCTGCAGCGTATACGCCCGGAACTTGTTCGGCAGGCCAATGCCGCGGCCCTCCTGGGCCAAGTACAGAAGAACGCCACCACCCTGGGAAGCGAACAGCTGCATGCTGCCGCGAAGCTGTTCGCCGCAGTCACACTTGAGACTTCCGAACAAGTCGCCCGTCAGACAGGCCGAGTGAAGGCGGACCGGTACCGGGTCGGGCCACTCCGACTCCTTTCCTACCATAATCGCGACGTGTTCCTGCAGTCCGTGGGTCTCACGAAAGAGGACGAATCGCGAGTCGAGAGCCCCCGCGAGAGGAACGGGCGCCTCGCTGACTGCCGTTACGCCAGTCTCCGAAGAGTCGACGAATTCGTGCACCTCTTCGGCGTCTACTCGAAGGAGTTCGCCCTTCGCGAGCGCGCCCTCGAGTTCCTCGCCGTACGGCTCCCACACGGGTACGGCCACGATCGCCGGAATGAGACGGCCCAGGCGCACCAGAGAGAGACCCGCCACTTCAGCCGAAGCCGCCGGGCATAGTGTTTCCGCAGCGTTGAGAAGGTCTGAGCCCGCACCGCAGGCGAGTTCGACGACCGCATCGAGGTCGATGCCCTTGTCCAGCGTGAGGCTGTAGTGGGCCGACGGAACTGCTTGAACGTCCGCAAGCGACGGTCCCATGGAGGTGACCCGGTGCGTGGTGAGGACGAGGTGAAGCGGCCCTCTACCCATCGCTCTCAGTCGATCCAATCGAGCCGAATCGAGTCCCTCGACCGCTGCGATCAGAACGCCACCCGTGGGCCCGACACGCTTCCGGCTGGATCGGACATCCGTGATGAGTAGGGGACGGCTCTGACGAAGATCAAAGAGTCCGCGTTCTGCGTTGTACATATCGCGACTTATAGCGGGGGACGCCGCCGAGGCAACAGTCCATGGAGCGGAAAGAACCCCGCGGGCCCGCGGGGGGTCCATGTCAGTCGGCACATTCCTCGAGGCTCGTACGGCATCAACTTCGGGAAACGAGTACGTCTCAGACGGGACGAGCAACAACCCTGCGCGTTTCAGAAGAAGCCCGGCCCGAGGGCTACTCGTCACGCGCAGCAGGGGAGCGGAGAGCAACAGGCCAGCGAAGATCGGGCTGAGCCAGACGAAGAAGAGAGGACTCAGAACCAGTGTCGCTCCGCCCCAGGACAGGCCCAACAAGGTCGGCGCCGCCGCCGCGTGAAAGGACTCGCTCCATGACAGGCGCGTCCGGTCCCGCTGCTGCGCGTCCCATCCCACCGCCCGACCGATCGCGACCTCGGTCACGAACCGCGCATGGTAGAGCATCATGATCGGAGCGAGCAACACGGAGAACCCGGTCTCCATCACTCCGCTGAGGACCAGCCTGACCCCACCTCCGAAGCTCGGTCGTTCGTGGACGAGGCCGTGGACCAGGCCCAGCACCTTGGGCAGAAAGAGGAGGACCGCCGTCACTGCGAGGAGCGACACACCCATCCGCGGGACATCGAACATCAGAGCCAGACTGGGGCCGTGGAGCTGTGGCACCATGACATATGCCGTGCCGGCCACCAAGATCAGCAGCCATAGGAGCGACGAGACGTAGCCCATCGCACCGAGCACGAAGTGCAACCGACTGAGCGGGTGGAGACCACGCTGCGTCAGGAGCCTCAGGTGCTGCAGGCTACCCTGAGACCAGCGTCGGTCCCGGCGCGCGTACTCGACCACATTGCCCGGGACCTCTTCCCAGCTTCCTGCGACCGTTGGGTCGAGCACGACGTGCCACCCCGCCCTGCGGAGAAACGCCGCCTCGACGAAGTCGTGGCTCAGTACCTCACCACCCAGCGGCGGACGCCCTGCGAGCACGGGGAGACGGGCATGTTCGAGAAAGGGCTGAAGGCGGATGATGGCGTTGTGCCCCCAGTAGTTCGCGGCATCTCCCTGCCAGAAGCTCTGTCCGGTGGCGAGCATCGGGCTGTACAGACATCCGGCGAACTGGATCATCCGGCCGAAGAGCGTCTCCTGAAGCACAGGCATCGGAACGGTCTGAACCAACCCGACTCGGGGATTGCGCTCCATGATCGCGACCAGCTTCACGAGCGTAGAGCCGGTCATCAGGCTGTCCGCATCGAGGACGACCATGAAATCGTAGTCGTCCGCGCAGCGCCGGCAGAACTCCCGGATGTTTCCGGCCTTTCTTCCCACGTTCTGTTTACGACGACGATAGAGGATGGGGATCTCTGGATACCGCCCCTGGAGCCGGACCCATGCCTCTTCCTCACGTCGGCCGATCTCTGCGTCCTGAGTGTCGCTCAGGAGATGCACGTGAAAGCGTTGTGCCGCGCCGCTCGCCTGAAGCGATCGCACCATCGCCGAGATCCGGGCTGCCACAGCCTCCGGATCTTCGTTGAAGACGGGGACCGCGAGCGCGGTGAGCGTCTCGAGAGCCGGCACGCCGTCGAGCGTCGGCAGGCGGTCGACGGTCAAAGGGTCCCGTCGCGTCATAAGCAGCAGGAATCCTGCGATGGCCGTCCAGAACGGAAGCACGATCCACGCGAACGTGGGCACGAAGAGTGCCAGGATCACGCCTTCCAGAACGGTGAAGCCTTGGGCGCCGACGGTGCGGACCATCATCCACGTTCCGAGCCCAGTGGTCACGACCACCAGACCAAAGTAGATGACACGCCTAAGGCGCATGAACCGCAACATCAATGGATTATCGGGCACGGGCAGGTTCCCACAGGTAGCTCCAGGTCTCACTCACCACTTGACCGTCAATCATGAGCTGGACGCGCATATCCGCTCCCCGATCTCCGTCGGGAGCTAGAGCAAAGGTCGCGCGTCGCCCTCCACTGGGAAGGGCATGCACGAGCATGTCGGTGATCTCGCCCGAGGAAGTCGTGGCCAAAGCGATGACTTCAGCCTCGCCCGCCTGCGCCGTCAGCGGCCCACCCTCGAAATCGAGAACCACGCGGCGCTGACTGCGAGGAGGAGGATCAGCCTGTCCAGGCAGGGCATCCCAGCCGATGCGGGTCCGCACCACCTGTGCCAGAGATTGACCACGTACTACGCCACCCGCGACCTCTCGTCTCTCGAGGCGTTCATCGAACGTGATGAGTCGATAACGGTAGACGCGCTCCTCGCCGGCCCGGAACGGCTCGTTCGGTACCCATGAGGCCACGATGTTGTCGTTGAACTCGTTCGTCGTCGGAATCTCCAGGAGCTCGACGCCCCCAGCCCCCCAAGGCTCGTCGATCGCGACCCACTGGCTCGGGCGTCGGTGGTACAGCGACTCGAGGTCCATGTAACCGCCGAAGTCACGAGCCCGCTGTACGAGGCCGAACCCGGCCGGTCCCTCGTCTCGAAGAGACGTAAGGCGCAGCCCGCTTCCATTGGTGAGGGGCCGCCAGATCCACTCCTCCGTTCCCGTGTTCATGAGGAGGCCCTCCGAATCGTGCACACGCGGCCGAAAGTCGTCGTCACCTCCCGGGTGAAACGTCCCATGCAGATACATACTGGTGAGCGGAGCCACCCCGACCTTCTGGACGTCGACCCGGGCGAACAGTCGTGCTTCGATGGCCATCACGGTGGGCTGGGCCACCCCACCCGGCGTCAACCCGAACCGATACGCACCCGTCACCGACGGTCCATCGAGAAACGCGTACAGTTCGAGGCTCGTGGCCGACTCCTCGGGTCGCACCAGCCAGAACTCCCGAAAATCGGGAAATTCCTCCCCCTCGGGTCGCGCAACATCCACGGCCAACCCGCGCGACGAGAGTCCGTAGACATGGCCCGGCCCCAGAAGCCGGAAGTAGGACGCGCCCAGGAATGACACGACCTCGTCCATCCGGGCTGCGTCGTTCAGCGGGAAGAGAACCCGCAGTCCGGCGTAGCCAGCCTCCGGCGGAATCGCGATGTCCACTCCATCGAGTTCGTCGCCATAGTCAAACAGCGACGCATCGAACGCGAGCAGTCGGCTCGACCCGTCTTCGACGAGATGGATACGGACTGGGGTGTCGTTTCCAGCCCCAGGATGAAAGAGTTGCAGTTCGAAGGGAGCGACGTCTCTCCAGATCGCGTTCTCTGAACGGAACCTTATGCCCCGGTAATGACCATAGGTGAGTTCGGATACGGTACGCGTGACGATCGTGTCCGGCGGCAGATAGCGAGTGCCGGCCCTAGAGCGGGCGTAGTCGGTGACGTGCTGGAACAGCGTGGGACCCGAAGGATCAGCGACCCATGTGGGGGAGACGGAGGTCGCAGAAGGCTCGAGTCCGTTGGTCAGTGCGGCCGATTCGTCTGTGGCGGGTACACCCTCCCCTATGCAGCCGCCGGCGGTCCCCGCGAGGAGGACGAGCCGGAGCATCACCGGAAGACGAGTGGACATCATGAGAAACCTGAGGCTCGTGAGGATGACGAGAGAGCTACGGGCAATGGCTACACTCCTCTTGGTGAATTCGCTCCTTCTCGCACCGGTCTGGATCCTGGGCGGGCGGGTGGGGCCGCAGTTCCTCGCCCTCGAGGCGGCCGTACTCACGGCGACCTTCCTGCTCATGCCCGCTGCCCGCTGGAGCCGGTTCTGTGCGTGGGTCGTCGGGACACTACTCGTGGTCATCGCGATTCTTCAGTTCGGCGACACGGCGGCTCGCTTGAGTCTCGCTCGCCCACTCAACCTCTACCTCGACATCCAGCTCGTGAGCGCGGTGGCCAACCTCCTTCGCGGCATGCTTGGAAGTGTCGGTGGCTCGCTGGTCATGCTCATTGGGATTCTGGCCTTCGTCGGCGCTGCGGTCCTGATCGCGCTACTGCTCGATAGCCTGAGTGGTGAGCCAGGCAACCGGAGGCACCGGATCGCCGCCTCCGCCCTGCTCGCGGCAGCGCTCGTCGCTGTCCCAGTGCGGTGGCTCCACCCGGCGGGCGTGGTCATGGGCCTTCCGGCTGTCCGACTCGTGCGCGAACAATCCATCCACATGGCGCACATGCTGCAGGAGAACGGGAGATTCTCAAAGGAGATGGCGGCGGCGCCCGCTGACTACTCGGGGACCCCCGGCATCCTCGCAGGGCTCGGCGGTCGTGACATCATTCTGGCCTTCGTCGAGTCGTACGGCATGGCGGCCCTGGAAGACCCTCGCTACGCACCCGTCGTGCGCCCTCGACTCGAGGCGATGTCGAGCGCGCTCGAAGATCAGGGCCTTCACGTAGCGACAGGCATGCTGATCGCTCCAAGCCAGGGGGGTATGTCGTGGCTCGGCCACGGATCCGTCCTGAGTGGCCTTTGGCTTGACAATCAGCTCAGGTACGACCTGTTGCTCGCGAGCGATCGAGAGACCCTCGTAGACGACTTCGAGGCGGCGGGATACCGCACGACCGCGCTCATGCCGGCCATCACCATGGCATGGCCTGAGGGAGTGCGTTTCGGATACGAGCAGATCTTCGCGCGTAAGGACATCGACTATGCGGGTCCCCCCCTGAACTGGGTGACCATGCCGGACCAGTTCACGTGGTCTTTCCTGGAGGAGACCATTCGGGGCACCGGTGACGATCGCCCGCTTTTTGTCGAGCTCGGACTCATCAGCAGCCACGCGCCCTGGACTCCCATCCTGCCGGTCCTCGAGGACTGGCAGGGAATCGGAGACGGAGCGGTCTTCCAGCAGTGGGCCGACGCGGGCGAGGCACCGGAGGTGCTGTGGCGCGACGTGGAGCGTGTTCGTGAGGCGTACGCCATGTCCGTCGCCTACGCCGTGGATGCCATGGCCGGCTATGCGGCCCGTTTCGTCGATGACGGGGCGATGCTGATCGCACTCGGGGATCACCAGCCCGCGCCGCTCATCACTGGGGATGACGCGTCGCGAGCGGTCCCGGTCCATGTAATCGCTCCGACCCGAGCCCTACTGGGGCCGTTCATCCAGTGGGGCTTCACGCCTGGTGTATTCCCGGAGACAGGAAAAGAGGCGTTGCGCATGGACGCCTTCCGGAGCTGGTTCGTCCAGGCGTTCAGCAGGTCGTTCGACGACGAGAACCCGTGAAGCGCGTGCGTTCCGTCTGATGCGCTCGACTCTGGGCCTGATCCGTTCCCTGGTCATCTACTGGCGACCCGGCCGGCAGCGGGGCCTCCGCCGGCTCTACCGCCCCTTTGTGGGACCGGGCGACCTGGTCTTCGATGTGGGCGCACACCTGGGGGACCGCACCGCAGCCTTCTCCTCTCTCGGAGCCAGTGTCGTGGCTCTGGAGCCTCAACCCAAGCTCCTCCTGTGGCTTCGCCGCCTCGTAGGCCGACGTCCCGGGGTGACGATCCGGCCGGAGGCGGTGGGGCGAACGCCCGGTGCAGCTCAACTCGCAGTCAGCGAGGCTACGCCGACGCTATCCACACTCTCCAACGAATGGAAGGATCGGATCCCCCTGGACAATGCCACATTCCAGCACGTCCGTTGGGAGCGGTCGATCGAGGTCGCGGTGACGACCCTGGACCTGCTCATCGCGCGTCACGGCGAGCCTCGCTTCTGCAAGATCGACGTCGAGGGCCATGAAGCCGAGGTACTCGCCGGACTGACCCGACCCCTCGAGGCGCTCTCCGTAGAATTCGTAGCTGGTAGCCTCGACGTCGCGCTCGCGTGCGTCGACCGGCTGGAGCGCCTGAGCGCATATCGCTACAACGTCGTTCCCGGCGAACGTCGCGACTTCGTGTTGCCCGAATGGACCGGGGCCGACGAAATCATGTCGTGGTTTCGGGATGGTGCCGATGGGGTATCCTCGGGAGACCTGTACGCCCGCCGGGCGGACGTGCACACTGAGCGGTCAACGCAGGGTAGCCAGGGGTAGATCCATGACGCACAGAGAGAACCAGGAGACCGTGGACCGCCATCACGATCCGGTTCGCTATTGGCAGGACATGACCACGGTCGAGGCGGCGGGACTTGTCCAGGCGGATCCCGTCGCCGTGCTCCCGCTCGCAGCGATCGAGCAGCACGGGCCGCATCTTCCGCTGTCCACCGACGTGGTAATCGGTCGCGGCATTCTCGAGGCTGCCTTCATCCGGCTGCCAGAGGACTTCCCTGCCCTCGCGCTCCCGTGCCAGGCGGTCGGTACGAGCTCGGAACACGAGGATTTCGCGGGAACGCTTACCATCGCGCCCGCTGCCCTCGAGGAGATGATCGTCAGCGTCGGCACATCCCTGGCGACCGCCGGGGTGGGGAGACTCCTCATCAGCAACAGCCACGGCGGGAATCGCGGGGCGATCGACACTGCGGCGCTTCGACTACGGCAGGAGTACGAGATGCTGATCGTGAAGGCACACTACTTCCGGTTCTCGCGCCCCGATGACATCGACCTCCCCGAATCCGAGTGGACCCATGGCCTGCACGGTGGCGCACTCGAAACCGCGATGATGCTCCACTTGCGTCCCGACCTTGTGCGTTCGGAGCAGATCCGCGCTTTCCCATCGTTCGGGCAGGAGCTCGAGAGGACACTCACACACCTTCGCCCCGAGGGGAGCGCGTCGTTCGCGTGGTCGGCCAATGACCTTAACGCGGAAGGAGTCGTCGGAGACGCCGGCCTCGCCACCGCCGACATGGGGGAGCGTCTTGTGAGTCACTACGGAACGATCCTCGCGGAGCTCATCACCGACACGCGCAACTTCCCGATCGATCGCCTGGGGCAGGCCGGCGCCTAATGTCGCTCGAGGAGCTCTTTCGACCTCTGCTGGCCCGAGACCGCTTCGTCGTGGGCCAGCTCGGACAAAGCCTGGACGGCCGCATCGCCACGGAGAGCGGACACTCGCACTACATCAATGGGCCGGAGGATATCCGCCGCCTTCACGGGCTTCGAGCGATCGTAGACGCGGTGATCGTCGGGGCCGGCACCGTCGCCTCGGATGATCCACGACTCACCGTACGCAAGGTTGAAGGGGACGATCCAGTCCGTGTCGTCCTCGACCCTCGTGGTCGTCTCGACACCCGACGTTCAGTCTTCACCGATGGAGCGGCACCGACCCTGTGGGTGCGAGATGAGGCCGACTGTGTGGGCTCGAGCGTCGCCGCAGGAGTCGAGATTGTCCCCCTGCGGGTGTTCGGCGACACCGGGTTCCGACCCGCCGCAGTTGTGGCCATGCTCGCGAAGCGAGGACTGGTACGGGTCCTCGTGGAAGGGGGTGGCATCACGGTATCACGCTTCCTGGAAGCGGGAGCGCTCGATCGGCTTCATCTCTCTGTGGCCCCGCTTCTACTCGGATCGGGTCGACCGGCGATCACGCTGCCGCCGATCGACACGCTCGACCAGGCGATCAGGGCTCCGGTGCGGCACTTCGTTCTGGGCGATGACCTGCTCTTCGACGTGGATCTCGGTCGGACCAAAGCGTAGCCAGGACCACCAGGGCTCCTGGCAGGCTCGATACCAGCACGATCAGTCCGTACGACACCGAGATCGCCACTCCGTCCGCGGCCGTCAGGCCCAGTACGCTCCAGAGCGCGGCGGCCGCACCCTCGCGGACTCCCCAGCCTGCCACCGTCACCGGGACGAGCATCATCATCAGGACCGGGCCAGCCAGCATGAGAAGGAGCGGCGCCGGGGTGTCGACGCCCACGGAGCGGGCCGACATCAGGAACACGACGAGATAGCTGGCCACAACAAAGCCAGACGTCGCGAGTTGGATCGGAAGCGCGGATCCTTCCAGCAGCGCAGAGCGTGCATCCCTCGCGAACTGCTCTAAGGCGGGGACCCGGGTCACTCGGCGGACGGCATACGCAGCCCCGGCAGCCGCGACCACCAGAACGGCAGCCGTGAGGACCGCTGTGCGTGCGAGAAGCAAACCGGAAATGACTGCGACCGACGCCATGACCACGAGCCCCGAGAGACGCTCGAGAATCACGGCATGTACGGAAGGGAGTGTCGCGTCTTCAGATCGGGCATGTCGCCATGCCCTCGAGACATCCCCGAGCACCCCGCCCGGGAGGAACTGGTTGAGGAACGTCGCGAGGTAGTACTCCGATATGGCACGCTTAAGGGGCAAATCGATCGAGAGGCGCGACGCCGTGAACCGCCACCGCCAGCCGGACCCGACGACCTGGAGCACCGTGACCCCGAGCGCAGCCAAAACCCAAGTGGGACGCAGGTGGGTGACACGGCCGATTACCTCGCGAGGGTCCAGCAGGACTGCGAGGACGGAGAGGAGCAGCAGTGTGAACGCGAAGCGGAGCAGAAGCCGCCCCGTCCCGCGAGTCACGACCCACGACCTCCGTCGGCGGGTAGAGCGAGAAGGTCCTGGTGACCTACCTCCAGACGGTATCGACCCCGGGCGACCTCCTTGCCACGGCGCTCTGCCCACGCGCGGAGCACGTCCTCCTCGGAGGGTCGCATCTCGACCGACGCCTCGACCCACCCGTGCATCAGGGCAGTAGTCAGAGGGATATCGTCCGCTCCTGAAAGGACCCATGGCGCAGGTCGAATCCACGTCCGGTAGCCAGCCCGCTCGAAGAGATCGCGGCCCAGGAACGCAGCGTTCGGGCCGAGCGCGGCGCCGAGCCCCTTCTCGCGAATCTGATGCGCATTGAGGGCCGACTGAATCAGGTCATCCTCGGGATCGTCTCCATCCCACTCGATCCGGCCGTCGTAGCTGAGCGCGAAGAGCGCTCCACATGATTGGGCCGCACAGTGAGCGACCAACGACCGAAGCCAACGCTCCGAGACCAGATCGAGTAGAGCGGAGGCGGTTACGAGATCTGCTCGTTCGATCTCAGCGAGCCCCTCGACCGCCAGGTCGCCTTGCACCCGGACGACCGTGACGTCCGGTTCCGTCGACTCGGCTCTGGCGAGGAGATCCGAGTCGTGATCCAGAAGGGTCCATGCTCGCGCCCAGGGCAGCTTGGCCGCCAGGTATCGAAGGTTCGAGCCGGTCCCCGATCCCAGGTCGAGAACACGTGACCAGCCGCAGTAGTCGCCCTCCGCCTCCAGAATCTCAGCCATCTCGGAATCACGAGACCGATGATCCGCGGGTTCACGAAGCGCCAGCCAACCCGCGTCGAAGGTGTCGTCAGTCATCGGCGGTCAACTGGAGAACAGCGTCTCCGAAGCGACGAGCCTGAGTGTCCCATCCCGGCAACTCGGTCGCGTAGAGTCGGGCGGCCCGTGACAGTCCTGCACGTCGCTCCGAGTCCTCGAGCAGGCGCCTCAACGCACCTGCGAGTTCGTCTACGTCACCGGGAGAAACCAGCACGCCGCATTCGGACGGGACGGTGTCCGGAATCGCGCCGCCGGTCGTGCCCACGACAGGAATCCCTCGCGCCAGTGCCTCCGCGAACGCCATTCCGTAGCCCTCGTAGAACGAAGGGAGTACGAACAGCGATGCCCCGCGGTAGACGGACTCGAGCCCCTCTTCGTCGAGCTCGCCAACGAAGAGGATTCTGTTCTGGAGCCCGCGATCTTCGACCTCCCCGAGTACCTCAGCGGCGAACGCTGTCTCTCGTGTAACGCTCCCGGCACAGACGCACTCCCATGGAAGGTCGCGGATACGATCCAGAGCCCTTACGAGGACATCGTGACCCTTCCGCGGGCTCACCGTCCCGACGCAGATGAGGCGGGGAGCCACCTCGGCCCCGGACCCTACGGCGTGGGGAGCCGCCTCGGTCCCGGGGCGCACAGCGACCACTCGGCCATCCGGGACCCCGTACGCACCGAGCCGTCGTGCGGTGAACGGACTGGTCACGATCACTCCGGCCACGTGGGAAAGCGCGTCCCTTTCGAGCGACGCGAATCTCTCGACCGCCTCCTCGGCGAGGCCCGTCTCGTCCGCCAGCGGATGATGAACGAGGGCTACGAGAGACAGCCGGCGCGAGTGGCTCGCGACGACATCAGGGAGCGCCCCCATGGCCAGTCCGTCCAGGACGACGCGGTCTCCGTCGGGGATCGCTTCAAGCGCAGCCCCCACGCTGCGGCGGGCTTCCTCGTCCGGATCGGGAAATTGGCCGGCCACGTTGTGAACGGTGATATCCCAACCGTCTCCACGGAGTCCCTCGACCACCCGCGCGTCATACTGATAGCCACCCGTCCGCTGATCCAGCGGCCCCGGGACCACCAGGTGAAAGCAGGAGAGCTTCGTCACATCACACGCTGGCTTCGTAGCTCGCCCAAGCCACGTGCGACTCGTTCAGCGTCACCTCGACCGAGCTACATCCAGGTGCGGCGGCCCCGAGCTTCCCGTCGTGGATCGCACGCACCAGTCGCTCCTGGATCTCACGGGCAAGGAATTCCGTCGTCGTATTTTGCCCTTCGAACTCCTCGATATCATCCAGATTTCGATAGTTCAGATCGTCGAGCACCGCCTTGAGCTGTTGACCCGCAAGCGCGATGTCGACCACCAGACCGTCCTCGTCCAGGTCGGCGCGCTTGAAGGTGGCGTCCACCACATACGTGGCACCGTGGAGACGCTGGGCGGGCCCGAAGGCCTCGCCCCGGAAGCTGTGGGCGATCATGAAGTGGTCTCGGACATTTAGCTTGTACATGCGCGTGCTATCCTCAAGGCGAGTCATACCGAATACGATGGCAGAGAGTGTCATCCCCACCCCGTGCCAGTCGTTCCATGACCGAGGGCAATTCATGAAACGAACTCTCGCCCGTGATGAGTGTGTCGAGCACCGGGTCCTGGAGGAGGCGCAGGGCGAGATTCATACGCCGGGCATAGTCCCAGCGTGCGGATTGAGTCGGCGGGATGCGGCCCACCTGGCTGCTCCGAATCGTGATACGCCTGGAGTGAAAGGCCTCTCCGAGGGCGAGCGCGACCGGCTGGTCGCCGAACCAGCTCAGCTCGATCACTCGCCCTTCCACACCCGCGGCCGAGAGCGCAGCGGTGAGCCCGGCCGGGTTGCCGCTGGCGTGTAGGACGACGTCGGCCCCACTCGAGTCGCCATCCCCGTCGGGCATGTCCGTAGCGAACGGGATGTCCAGCACCCCTGCCACCTCGGCCCGAGCACCGTTGGGGTCGACGAGACTGACCTCGGTGCCCGGGATCCTGCGGGCGAGCCAGGCGGCGAGTATCCCGACGACCCCCGCGCCCACCACGACGATCCGATCGCCAACGCCTGGGGCGGCATCCCACATCCCGTTGATCGCCGTCTCCATGTTGGCGGCGAGCACAGCACGTCCGGGAGGAAGCCCGTTCGGGAGCAATGCCACAGAGGAAGCGGGGACGACATAGTGGTCCTGATGGGGATGCAGGCAGAACACGGACCGGCCGATCAGTTTCGCAGCCTGATCGCCGTCGCCCGCTTCGACCACGCCGACGTTCATGTACCCGTACTTCACGGGTGCGGGAAAGTCACCGTCCTGGAAAGGACAGCGCATGGCCTCATGTTGAGAAGCCGGCACCCCACCGCGGAATACCAGAGACTCGGTTCCGCGACTGATCCCTGAATACAGAGTTCGGACACGCACGTCGCCTCGGGTCATGGCCGGAAGCCGTCCCTCGCGCACAACACCGACGCCGGGCTCCTGGACCCAGAATTCGCGCGTAGTGTTCTCTCTTGTCATGACCACCGCCCCTATTTCCGAGGGAGAGAGTCGCCGCCAGGTTCTGGGGGACCTCACCGTCGGCGCTCTCGTAACCCTGGCTGCCGCCGCTACAACGTGGACTGTGCTCGATCTCGGGGCCACTTATGTCGCGCAGGTGACGGCACTGTACGCCGCGATGGTCGTCTTGATCCTCACCAAGCTTCCTGACTCCCTGCCCCGTCCGGGCCTCGGCCCCGCGAATCGGGTCACGATGGTGCGGACCATCTTCACGCTGTCACTCGCAGGGCTCGCCCTTCACCCCGAGGGGCTGAACACGCTGGGGCGTTGGTGGGTCGTGGTCCTGGGCACGGTGATCATGGTGATGGACGGCTTCGACGGGTGGGTCGCTCGCCGAACCGGATCGGACACCGAATTCGGAGCCCGCTTCGACATGGAGACGGATGCCTTCCTCATGCTCGTTCTCTCGGCCCTGGTCTGGGCGGAAGGTCGGGCGGGAGCCTGGGTCCTGATGATCGGGGCGATGCGGTACCTCTTCGTGGCGGCGAGTTGGGTCTTGCCGGCGCTCACCGCACCCCTCTTTCCGAGCTTTCGACGCAAGTTCGTCTGCGTCATTCAGGGGATCGCTCTGCTGGTTGCACTCGGACCGGTCATCCCCGGAGGCATGGCGGTCGGGGTGGCGGGTGCCGCACTTGCCATGTTGATCTGGTCGTTCGGCGTCGACTCGGCGTGGTTGCTGAAAAAGGAGGCGCCAGCGTGATGGTCGGCGAGACCGGCATGACCGAGGAACCGAGCTCCACCTCTCAACGCCCGGTGAGGGCAGTCCCGCAGCGGAGGACTCTGTCCAGCGGCTCCGCCGATTTACGCTGGGCCGAGTTCTGGAAAGGACGGGGTCACGTGCCGCAGAACGTGCGGTAGGGGCCGAAGTCCTCGGGCGCGCCACCCTCGTACTCGTGCAGGCCAGCGCGCTGCTCGAACGGTCGTTCGAGCACGGACAAGAGCAGCCTGAACGGCTCGAGATCGCCGTCCGTCGCGGCGTCGAGCGCCTCCTGCACCTTGTGATTTCGGGGGATGTACACAGGGTTCACCCGGTCCATCGCCTTGGCCTGCAAGAGACCGGAACCGTCTTCACGGGACAGCCGTGCGAGCCAGCGTTCGAGCCAGGTGTCGAAGGCCGTCGGATCACTGAATAGCGCGCGGGCCGCGGTTGGATCGCCCCGTGCGACGTTGGCCAATCGACGGAACAGTCCCGTGAAGTCGACGTCCTGGGCGGCCATGATTCGGAGCAGATCGTTCACCAGTTGGAGGTCGTCCACTTCCGCGCACGCCAATCCCAGCTTCGCGCTCATCCTCTTGAGCCAGAAGTCCTGGTAGATCGGCTGAAAGGCATCGACCTCGGGGGTCGCCACCTGCACCGCGTGCTCCATGTCGTCGGCCCCGATCAGCGGCAACAGGGTCTCGACGAACCGCGCCAGATTCCACTGCGCGATCGCCGGCTGACTGCCGTACGCGTAGCGGCCTCCGTGGTCGATCGAGCTGAACACCGCCCCTGGGTCGTAACCGTCGATGAATGCGCACGGACCGTAGTCGATCGTCTCGCCGGAGATGGTCACGTTGTCGGTGTTCATGACCCCATGGACGAAACCCACAGCCATCCACTGCGCCACGAGGGACGCTTGGCGATCCCGAACCTCGCGGAACAGCTCGAGGTATGGGTCAGCCGAGTCGATCAGGTCCGGGAAGTGGCGGCGGATGGAGTAGTCCGCGAGGCGGCGTACCTTCTGTGTTTCCCCGCGAGCCGAAAAGAACTCGAAGGTCCCCACGCGGATGTGGCTCGACGCCACGCGCGCTAGAACCGCCCCGGGTTCCGGGCCCTGTTGGCGCATGATCTGCTCGCCCGTGGTCACCGCGGCAAGAGCTCTCGTCGTGGGCACACCGAGCGCGTGCATCGCTTCACCGAGCAGATACTCGCGCAGGACCGGTCCAAGTACTGCCTTGCCATCTCCGCCCCTCGAGAACGGGGTGCGACCAGAACCCTTGAGCTGCAGGTCGCGGCGGACGCCGTGGCGGTCGATCAGCTCGCCGATCAACAGCGCACGGCCGTCCCCAAGCTGAGGTGAGAAGCCGCCGAACTGATGCCCCGCGTACGCCTGTGCCAGCGGAGTCGCCCCTTCGGGTGCTTCACTACCCGCGAGAACGGCCGCACCGCCTTCGCTCGCCAGCGCGTCCGGATCCAGCGTCAACTCGACGGCGAGCTCGCGATTGAGGTTCACGATCCTGGGCTCGGGCGCCCTCTCGCCGTTCCAGAGCGCATAGAAGCCCTCGAGTTCGGCAGCGTAGGTGTTGTCGAACGCGAAGGTGTCCGGTGGGATCAAAGCAGGTCTACTCCGCGCTGGGGAGCTCGGCGTGACGTCGTGGCAGCACCCAGTTCGGCCGTGGGAAGTGGCAGGTGTAGCCGCTGGGATGCTTCTCCAGGTAGTCCTGGTGCTCAGGCTCCGCTTCCCAGAAATCACCTGCCGGCTGGACCTCGGTCACGACCTTCCCTGGCCACAGTCCCGAAGCGTTCACGTCGGCGATCGTGTCTTCAGCAACCCCCTTCTGCTCGGCGCTCGTGTAATAGATCGCCGACCGGTACGACGGCCCCCTGTCGTTGCCTTGCCGATTCGAGGTGCTCGGGTCATGGATCTGGAAGAAGAACTCCAGAATGCTGCGGTACGAGATCTGGTCGGGGTCGAACAGAATCTCGAGGCCCTCGGCGTGCGAGCCGTGGTTGCGATAGGTCGCGTTGGGGACGTCGCCGCCCGTGTATCCGACACGGGTCGCTTCGACACCCGGGAGCTTGCGACTCAGATCCTGCATGCCCCAGAAACACCCGCCTGCGAGTACTGCGCGTTCTTGTGCCACGAGGTTCAACTCCTGGATGTCGGTTCATGAGGTGAGTCGTTATCCGTCCGTTGCCACATCTTCAACCTGGTCGAGATATTGGCCATACCCCTGCGCCTCCATCTCATCGCAATGGATGAAGCGGAGGGACGCGGAATTGATGCAGTAGCGAAGACCGCCGCGATCGGCTGGGCCGTCCGGGAACACATGCCCGAGGTGGCTATCGCCGTGTTGTGAACGCACCTCCGTCCGCACCATTGCGAGCGTGGTATCCCGCAGCTCAGTGACGTGGCCGTGATCGAGAGGCTTCGTGAAGCTGGGCCAGCCACACCCCGATTCGTATTTGTCCGACGAGGCGAACAGTGGCTCGCCCGAGACCACGTCGACATAAATCCCTGGCTCCTTGTTGCCGAGGTACTCACCGGTCCCCGGCCGCTCCGTTCCATTCTCCTGGGTGACTCGGTGCTGCTCAGCGCTCAAGGCTGAAATGGCGTCAGCGGTCTTCTTGTAATCTGGCATCTGGGAATGCTCATCCGGTCCTGTGGGTTCCTTTCACAGAATGCTACCCCAGTGGTTCCAGGTCCCTCGTAGCTCCCGCCGTTCAGGGTGCACCAATGGAAGAAACCCCATCCAAGGCCGTAACCTCGAGTGGGGCGTTACTTTCCCAACATCAGTTGCCCCCGAGGCGTGCCCGCAGCTCGGTGAACCAGTTCTGCACGAGGACGATGTCGGCGTCGGTATTGTCGCCCCTGGACGCCTCCTCCGACACAGCCACGGCGAGGAAGCGCCCGCCGCTCGCGTCCACGTCGTAGGCGCGACCGCGAAAGTCGGCCGCGAAGCCGGTTCCGAGGTCGAAGAGGGGTGTCCGCTCGGTGACCACGAAGTCGGAGTCGGCCGTGAACCGCACCGAGACCAGCCCCTCGGGCACGTTGTTCTCGCCGCGGGCCTGGTAGAAGAGCTCGGTGCCGTCCCGCGACCACGCCGGCGACGCCCCGCCACCGCTCGAGATCTGGGTTCGGCTGTCCGACACGTTCGGGAACGGGCGCACGAAGACCTCGAAGGTACCGTCCACGATCTGCATGTACGCGAGCCAGCGGCCGTCAGGCGAAACCGTCGGCGCGTACTCGTTGAACTCGGTGCCCCACAGCGTGCTGGTCGAGTCGCCCGCGAAGTCGTGATAGTAGAGATCGGGGGTGCCGTTCACGCCGCCGGTGCCTTCGAAGACGATCCCGGTTCCGCCGGGTACCAGGCTCACGGCCCGGATCGACAAATCCCACCCGAGAAGCTCCTCCGCGGCTGGGTCGCTTCCGTCGGCCCGGAGGCGGATGAGCCGGACGCGGGTGTCGTCGCCCAGAGCAAGCATGACGAGTGATCGCGAGTCCTCGGTCCACGTCGGGTAGCGGTACTCACCGTCTCCCGGGGTGAGCCTGGTCCTGGTCCCATCCGCCAGCTGATGCACCCATACGTCCACGCCACCATCGGCGCCCGTGACCGACACGGCGATGCGCGTGCCGTCCGGAGACAGTCGAGGATCCTCACCCAACTCGCCCACCCAGGACGCATCGACCGGAGTCGCCGTGCCGGATCGGTCGAACCACACCAACCGATCGTCGCCCCCCGCGCCACCAAAGCCTTGTCCTGTGACGTATGCCATCGTGCCGTCGTCGCCGACGACCATGTCGGCCCATCCCTGACCCGTACGCACACCCTCGAAGAGCGACACGCCAACCGCCCCCAGCTCGCGGGTTTCGGTATCGTAGGGTTGCGCGAAGACGGCGCCGTCGCTGCGCACCCACACGATGTGACCGGTAGGCACGTACCAGGCGCGCGCGACCCCTTCGAGCACCCACGTCACCTCTTTGGTCCGGAGGTCCATGATCCCCAGATCGCAGCCCGGGCAGTTGTTGACGAGCACGGTCTCCGTGCCGGAAATGGCCTTCGCCCAGCGCAGCCCGTTCCCCTGCTGGAGGAGCGAGTCGGGCTGTGCGCGGCCATCGGGCCACATGCGCAGCAATCTCACGCCGGCGCGGCCCTCGTACAGGATCGAGCCGTCGTTCATCCAGTCGAGGCCGGGCGTGCCGAGGTCTGTGAGGCTCGCCAGGGTCGTCGCGGCGCCGCCCCGGATCGGGCGGGTGATGAGCGAGCCCCGCTGCATGTAGACGACTTGCTCCCCGTCCGGCGAGAAGACGACGCCGTTGTAGTTCTCCGTGCCCGGCAGCGGCGTGCCCTCGGCCTCGTTGCGGGCCTTGTAGAAGAGCTGCGGAGGGCTCTCGGGCGATACCTGGTCGGGATACGCCATGCCGGAACCGTCGGGCGCGAGCGCGACGTCCCGGCCCCAGCGGAAGACCGCGCCCATGGTGGAGACTTCGATCTTTTGGCGCACGACGGGAGCGTCCGCGGGGCCCGAGCCGAGCATCCCGGCCATGCCGGCGCCGACGGCCAGCACCGCCACGACGGTCGCCGCGATCGTGGCCATCCTCCACCGCTTCGAGTCTCCGGCCGCTACGGCGCGCTCGTCCATCCCGTGGCGGAAGCCGGGATCGGAGAGTGCGCCCGCAAAATCGGCCGCGCGGGTGAAGCGGTCGGCGGGCAGCTTCTCGAGCGCCTTGCGGATCGCGGCGTCCACATTCGCGGGGACTGACTTGCGCGCCGACGTCGCGGAAACGGGGATCCCCTGGATGATCTTCCCCAGCACGGCCTGCGCCGTGTTGCCCAGGTACGGGGGTTCTCCCACGAGCATCTCGTACAGGACGCACGCAAGCGCGTAGATGTCCGCCGACGGGCCGATCGCCTGGTCGCCCGTCGCTTGCTCCGGGCTCATGTAGAACGGGGTGCCGATGGAAAGGCCGGTCTCGGTGAGGCGGTTGCCGCCCGCCCCCACGGCCAGCGCGATGCCGAAGTCGGAGACCAGCGGCTCTCCGCGGCTCAGCAGGATATTGCCCGGCTTGATGTCACGGTGAACCACGCCGGCGTCGTGGGCGACCTGGAGCGCGCTCGCTACCGAAATCGCGATCCCCAGCGCCTCGTCCACCGGAAGCTGGGCCTCGCGCTTGATGCGCGCGCCGAGGGTCTCGCCCTCGATGTACGGCATCACGTAGAAGAGGAAGCTGTCCGCCTCACCCGAATCGAAGAGCGGCAGGATGTGGGGGTGCTGGAGGTTGGCCGTGGTCTCGATCTCGGCCAGGAAGCGCTCCGCGCCTACGACGGCCGCGAGTTCGGGCTTGAGAACCTTGATGGCGACCTGGCGGTTGTGCTTGAGGTCCTTGGCCAGGAAGACCGTGGCCATGCCGCCTTCGCCGAGCTCGCGCTCAATGACGTAACGGTCGGTCAGTGCCGCGTTCAGGCGGTCGACGGCGATATGGCTCATGGGCAGGCACTTCACATGGGGGACGTGGACGTCAAAATGGGTTCAAGCCTGAAGTTCGGCCAGCAAGTTGTTCGCGGTGGCCGGTTTCCGGCAGTCGCCGCCCCGCTACGCGTTCCGCAAATCCAACGTCAGGGGCATCCGGGCCGGCTTCCTGTGCTGCGTGGCCTGCTCGTATGCGTAGGCCAAGCTGATCAGCTTGCCCTCGTCCCAAGCGCGGCTGAAGAAGAGCATCCCAATGGGAAGTCCGTGCACATATCCCATGGGCACCGTGATGCTCGGGTAGCCCGCGACGGCTGCCTTGCTCCATGAGCCAGTCGATGCCCTCGTCCTGGGAGAAGCGGCGGGCCGTCTCCTTCGACTCCAGGTACTCCGGCGTGCTGAGGTCCCCCTTGGCGGCAGCTTCGATCACGATCTCCTGGCCGAACCACGGCATCTCGCGATCCGCGTTGGCTTCGTTGAAGGTGATGAGGTCGTCCAGCGTGCGCATGTTCAGCTCCGGGGCGACCGGCTGGAGGTACAGCTCCAGGTCGGTCTTGAACTCCTAGAGCAGCACCTGATACGACGGGCCGCCGATCCGGCGGCGATTCGCCAACTCGGCGTTGTCTACGATGGTCGCGCCGGCGCAACCCACCCGCTCACCAGCGGAGCGTCACCCCGGCCGACACGCCATCGAGCGTAGGCCGAATCATCGGCGACACCGCGACCCGCCGGGACGTTCCGACCTGAACCGCCGTCACCACCGCGAGCTGCATACCGGCGGTCAGCCAGAAAAGTGAATCGCTGCCACCGTTCCCGGTCGCTGTCTCCGCGGCCAACCCGGCGAGGACGGTGCCTGCCGATGCGGCGAGCGTGAGGGGCAGGCTGCCTCGCCCTTTGTTGAACACGTGCGCCCCGAGCGTCACCCCGACCACCTCCCCAGCGACGAATCCGAGGACGACGGCCCCGCAAATCTCGTAGCAGTCGCCACCCGCTCCGATCATGCCGCCGGCCATCGCGCCTGCGATGCCTCCGATCAGCGCCCCCGCAAGCGTCGCGGCCGGATTCGCGTCTCGGGGCGCCAACTCCTGGGCATGCGCGTCGGCGGCGAGCGTCGACGTGGTGAGGGCGATCACGGACGTCACGACAGCGATTCTTCTGGCTGATTGGAATATGGTCGGTCCCTCTCCGAGCAAGGATTCGTCGTCACACGGACAACCTTGCTCTTCGCCGACTCCCATTCGATGCGTCGATGTACGTACAGCGTTTGTAACAGCCACCCGGTGTCACGCTTCTCAGGGTGTTACAAGTGCCCCGCGCGAAGCGTGGGTCGGCGATCTCCTCATGGGGCTCCTCGACCAGACGCCGGCTTTCGACCCCGCCGAGCCCGACCCCGTAGCCAACGGAGCCCAGAGGATCGAGCGCCCGATCACCACGCCTTCCACGAAGACGCGGAGCCAGGGGATCGGTCCTTACGGACAGGTGCCCCAGACGGGGCGGGGCAAGAGCCAGGAGCTTGCACCTGAGTCGAACTGATCGGGAACGCTGGGAATATTCGTTACACACCATCCACTGAGGTCCCGGTCGAACGCGGTCGCCCGGTCGAACATCCAGCTCATGTCGGTAACGTTGCTCACGTCCCAGCCACTGATGTCCTGATTGAACGCTGTGGTGCTTCCGAACATCCCGCCCATGCTCGTAACGCTGCTCACGTCCCAGCCGCTGATGTCCTGATCGAACGCGGTCGCGTTTTGGAACATCCCTCCCATGGTCGTGACGTTGCTGACGTCCCAGCCGCTGATGCCCTGATCGAACGACGACGCTCCTCTGAACATGCAATCCATATGGATTACGGCTGAGACGTCCCAGCCGCTGATGTCCTGATTGAACGCGCTAGCCTCGGCGAACATGCAGGGCATCTGGGTGACGCCACTGACGTCCCAGCCACCGATGTCCTGATTGAAGGGCGTGCGGGAGAACATCGCGGTCGTGTTCAAGACGTTGCTCATGTCCCAGCCGCTGATGTCCTGATCGAACGACGACTCGGAGAACATGGAGCTCATGTCCGGGACGCTGGTCACGTCCCAGCCGCCCAGCGGCTGATTGAACGCAGAGGCCCCTTCGAACATCCACAGCATGTTCGCGACGTTACCCACATCCCAGCTGCCGATGTCCTGATTGAACGCTGTAGCTTGTGAGAACATGAAGTACATGCTCGTGACGCTGCTCACGTCCCAGCTGCCGATGGGCTGATTGAAGGCGGAGGCACCGGCGAACATGGCGCTCATGTGCGTGACGTTGCCCACGTCCCAGCCGCCGATCGGCTGATCGAAGGTGGAGGCGTCGTTGAACATGTAGAACATGCTCGTTACGCTGCTCACGTCCCAGCTGCCAACGTCCTGATTGAACGCGGTTGCGCCGTTGAACATGTAGTCCATTCTCGTAACGCTGCTCACGTCCCAGCTACCGATGTCCTCGTTGAAGGTGGAGGCGTTCTGGAACAGGTTTCTCGTCTCCGTAACATCGCTCGTACAACTCGTCGCAAGCGGCCGGTAGTCGCTGGCCGCCACCAGGGCATCCAGCCCTGCCCGGTCCCGCTTCGTGTAGAGCATGGCGTCCACCGTCGCGGTATCACCCACCTCGGCGATGGAGCAGACCACAGTGACGCCGTTGGTTGCCAGGTAGAACGGGACGGAAACGACGGCTGCCTCTGCCGCAGCCGAACCGCTCGTCGCCGTGATCGTGGTACGTCCGGACCCGACTGAGGTGACGAGGCCCATGGAGTCCACCGTGACGATCAGCGGATCGCCCGAGGTCCACGTGACGGAGGCCATGTCGATGTTCGAGCCGAGCGCGTCGGCCACCGTGGCGACCAGGGAGGTGGTGTCTCCCACCGAGCGAAGGCTGATCGTGTCAGCGTTCAGAGTCATGGACGCTCCCACCTGTCCGACCGATACCGAGGCCGTGCCACTCAGCGACCCACTCGTCGCAGTAATCGTGGCGCTCCCGTCCGCCACCGCCGTGACGAGGCCATCCGAAACCGTCGCCGTCGCCTCGTCGTTCGATGACCACGTCACTGTCTGACCGGACATGTTCGCGCCGTTCTGGTCTTTGACCATCGCGGTGACTTGAGTCGTCTCGCCGAGCGATGAGAGGGTCACGCTCGAAGCGGACAACGTGATCGTCGTCGCGACGGGCGCTGGCGCTGTCGGCTCAGTCGGGCCATCACCGCCTCCGCAACCGAGGGCCGAAAGACACAGGAGGAGTGAGACGCGGAATCCGGCGCACTTGCTGCTGCCCTCGAAGCGACGCTTCATCAATCGTTCCTTCCATGACAGGTGTGGGTGGAGCAACCCGTCATCTCGGAACTGGCATCCATGCGGAACATGCCGCGTCGAGGCCGGGAGGAGCCCCTACTTGCTTCAAGCGGAGAAAATAATTGTCGGAGGCGGATACCGGCAATCGCGGTATGTCTATTTAACCACCGGGCGGCGGCCCTATTCGGCCTGACACCCGGCGGGTCGAGGGAAGAGCCAACTCGGCGTCGAAGTCCTCGGGCAGTTGCTCTCCGGCGAACCCCAAGAAGACGGGCCACGCCCGAGCCAAAGTGGCCCATACGTGGCCCATATGCGGAACCACTCATCCTGAACACTCAATCGGGGCGCCCGGATTCGAACCGGGGACCCCCTGCTCCCAAATCGGAGCTAGCAGTCGCCGAATTCCGGCAAGAAACCGTGTAAACCCAAGGCGGGGCGCACGATCTGCCGTTTCTGCCGGAAGACGACGTCGGAAGCTGCCGGGCTGAAAAGGCCCAAAAACGGGCCCAATGGACACAAGAATGGGCCCAAGAACACCCCCTCCTGCCGAGTATCAGGCCTACGGCGCACCTAGCCAATGTTGATAGTCGCGCGCGGCTGCCCTAGCGGTCCCCTTCGCACCGCTAGCGTTAA
>JBDGVT010000019.1:0-40209 GCA_039585495.1 Gemmatimonadota bacterium
GAGACCTTCGTCCTGCGGCGCATTTCCACGGACATCGAGAAGGGTGATTTCGTCACCATCATGGGTCCGTCCGGGGCCGGGAAGTCGACGTTGCTCTCGATTCTCGGAATGCTCGACGGGGATTGGCGCGGCGAGTACTACCTCATGGGCGAGCCTGTACACGCCATGAAGCCGCGGGCCCGCATCGAATTGAACAAGCGGTATATCGGATTCGTCTTTCAGCAGTATCACCTGCTGGACGATCTGAACGTCTACGAGAACCTGGAGATCCCGCTCTCATACCGGAACGTAAAGAGGAAGGAGCGTCAGTCGATTGTGGCGGACGCCCTCGACCGCTTCCAGATCGTCGGGAAGAAGGACCTATACCCCAGCCAGCTTTCCGGCGGGCAGCAGCAACTCGTGGCCGTGGCCCGGGCGATCATTGCCGAACCGTCCGTGATCCTGGCCGACGAGCCGACCGGGAGCCTGCATTCGAGCCAGGGCCGCATGATCATGGACCTTCTCAAACAGCTGAACAAAGAAGGCACGACGATCATCCAGGTGACCCACAACGAAGAATACGCGGAGTACGGCGATCGGATCATCCAGCTCAAGGACGGCTGGATCGTCGACGAGTAGCGGGGCACCGCGCGAGAAGCGATCCTAAGAGATGACAGCCCGCATTCTCGTAGCCGATGATCAGCCGGACGTCCTCGAGGCGCTTCGTATCCTCCTGAAAGCGGAGGGGTTCGAGGCGACCACGGCCAGTTCGCCCGGAGAAGTGAGTGCCGCCGTCGCCGGCGGAGACTACGACCTGGCGCTCATCGACCTCAATTACACGCGGGACACCACCTCGGGCAAAGAGGGTCTGGACCTTCTGAGCACCCTCCGAGAACTCGACGGCACGCTTCCGGTGGTCGTCATGACCGCGTGGAGCAGCGTCGAAGGCGCGGTCGAGGCGATGCAGCGCGGGGCGCGGGACTATATCGAGAAGCCGTGGGACAACGAGCGCCTGCTGACCACGATCAGGACCCATGTCGCGCTTGGACGGGCGCTCCGTCGAAGCCAGCTCCTGGAGGGTGAGAACGAGAGGCTGAAGAGCGATGGCTCACCGGACCTGATTGCTGAATCGAAGGCGATGCAGCCGGTACTCGACGTGATCGAAAGGGTCGGACCATCGGATGCGAACGTGCTCATCGTGGGTGAACACGGCACCGGAAAGGAGGTCATCGCGCGTCGCCTCCACGCCGTCTCACATCGCTCGGGCAAACCGCTGGTCGCGGTCAACGCGGGGGGGTTCAGCGAAGGGGTCTTCGAGAGTGAACTCTTCGGTCACGTGAAGGGTGCCTTTACCGACGCCAAGTCCGATCGGGTAGGGTGCTTCGAACTCGCGGACGGTGGGACGCTGTTTCTCGACGAGATCGCGAACGTGCCGCTCCAGCAGCAGGCAAAGCTCCTCCGAGTTCTGGAGTCGCGAGAAATCCAGCGCGTGGGGTCTTCGAAGGTCCGCAAGGTCGATGTCCGGGTCATCTCGGCGACGAACGCCAACCTCGGCGAGGCCGTGGCGAGCGGAGAGTTCCGGGAGGACCTGCTCTATCGCCTCAATACCGTGGAGATCGTGCTGCCACCGCTCCGTGATCGCCTGGAGGACATTCCGGTGCTCGCCGAGTACTTCCTCGGCAAGCAGGTCGCGCGATACGGACGGCCCATCGAGGGCTTTTCACCCGCGGCGATGGCTGCTCTCCAGGCGCACGCCTGGCCGGGGAACGTCCGGGAGTTACAGCACTCGGTAGAGCGCTCCGTTCTGATGGCTCGGGGCTCTAGAATCGAGTCGTCAGACCTGGGGCTTCGTCGACGCGACGACGGCTCGGTGTTGATGGACGAGCTCACCCTCGACGAGGCCGAGCGTCTGATGATCGAGAAGGCCCTCGACCGTCATCAGGGTAATGTGAGCAAGGCTGCCGAGGCGCTCGGGCTGAGCCGCAGCGCGTTGTATCGGCGACTCCAGCGACACGAGGGCGACGAGGACGACGAGGCCTGACAGCCCGCACCCCGAGAGGCGACACGATATGGGCAACTGGTGGAAGCGCCTGAGTCACGACCAGCGCGTCTTCCTTCTCGCCGTCCTGGCTGGGCTTCCTGGGGTGCTGACCGCGCTCGGGTTGCTTTGGCTCGGCGACTTTTCGGCGAGAGTGCAGTGGACTGCGAGCATCGCGCTCGTCAGCGTCTGGGCGGGAATCACGGTGTCCCTACGCGAGCAGGTCGTGAGACCGCTCGGGACCCTGGCCAACATGCTCGCCGCGATCCGGGAGGGGGACTTCTCCATCCGCGCGCGAGTCACGGACGGCTCCGACCCGCTTTCGCTCGCCTATCTGGAGGTCAACGCGCTCGAAGAGATCCTCCGAAACCAGAGGCTGGGCGCGGTCGAGGCGACGGAGACGCTGCGGAAGGTTCTCGAGGAGATCGATGTGGCTGTGTTCGCCTTCGACCCGGAGGAGACGCTCCGCATCGTGAACCGCACGGCCGAGCGGTTGCTCGGACAATCTGCGGACCGACTCATCGGGAAGACCGCGACCGAGTTGCGGCTCGAGGACACGCTGATCGGGGTCGCTCCGCGAACCCTCGAAGTTTCCTTTCCCGGAGGGACGGGGCGCTGGGAGCTGCGGCGCAGTGTGGTCAGACAGGAGGGCTATCCCCTGCAACTGATCGCGCTCTCGGATCTCAGCCGCGCGCTCCGTGAGGAGGAGCGTCAGGCGTGGAAACGGATCATCCGAGTGCTCTCTCACGAGATCAACAACTCCCTCGCCCCGATCATGTCGATTTCGGGGAGCTTGAAGAGCATGCTCGGACGTAGCGACTTACCGGACGACATCGGGGAGGACGTCGATCGAGGCCTCGCGGTCATTTCGAGTCGGGCGGAGGGACTGGGGCGGTTCATGGCGTCGTACGCCAGGCTGGCTCGGCTTCCCAAGCCTGAGCTCGGCACTGTCCACGTCGAGGGGCTCGTGCGGGGCGTCGCAGATCTCGAGACGCGCGTGCCGGTCACTGTCGTGGATGGAGAGGACGTGGCGATCCAGGCCGATCCGGACCAGTTGGAACAGGCGCTGATCAACATTCTGAAGAACGCCGTCGATGCCACGATCGAGGGAGGTGGGAAAAAGGTCACGTTGCGGTGGCTCGTCCGTCTGGGGAAAGTCCACCTTCTGGTGGAGGACGAGGGCCCCGGGCTGCCAGACACGGCCAACCTGTTCGTACCGTTCTACACGACGAAACAGGGCGGCTCGGGAATCGGCCTTGTCCTGTCCCGCCAGATCGCGGAGGGCCACGGCGGCACGTTGGAGCTGGAGGACCGTGGGGGAACCGGAGCGCGAGCCCGCATGGTCCTCCCGGTGGATCCTCAAGCCTGACGTGTACCGCGGCGCAACCGTTCACGAGTCCACTGTGTCCTACAGTTCGGAAGAGGGAGTCACGGCGATCAACGAGCTCTTCTTTTGACTGAAATGGACTTGGTGGAGAGGGCGAAGATGGGCGATGAACGCGCCTTTCGGACCCTATATGAGATGAACGTAGACCGCATCTATAGGCTCGCGTACCGCATGGCGGGCGAAGAGGACCTGGCGATGGACTTCACCCAGGAGGCCTTCGTGAAAGCCTATCAGCGGCTGGACCAGTTCCGTGGTGATGCGGCGTTCTCCACGTGGCTCCACTCGGTTACGGTCTCCGTGGTGCTTAACGGCCTGCGGAAGGTTGATCGCCACCGTAAGCGGGAAAGGTCGCTGGAGGACGCCGCTCCCGTGGTGGAGAAGAGGACGGCGGTCGAGCCCGGCGTGCGGGATCGAATCGAGGCTGCCGTGGACGATCTCCCCGAGATCTACCGGACGGTGTTCCTCATGCACGACCTCGAGGGATACAACCACGGCGAAATCGCCAGCGCGCTCGGAGTCGCGGAAGGCACTTCGAAGGCACGGCTGTCGAGAGCCAGAGCGAAGCTCAGGGAAAGCCTGGGCGATGCCATGCAGGAGTACGTGACATGACATCCGACGACAGAATGGAATCGATGCTCGAAGGTATTCGCGAGACGTACAACGTCCCGAACGAGACGCCGCGAGAGCAGATGTGGACCGAGATCGTGGCCCGCCTGGATACGAAGCAGACTGAGGTCCTGGATCTTTCGGCTGCGCGACGTCGGCGTGCATTTGGGTCCAGCCGTACGGCGGGCTGGGCGGTCGCCGCGGCGGCGGTTCTGGTTCTCGGGGTGGGGATCGGACGGATGACCGCACCCACGGTCTTGTCAGGCCCTGCCGCGATCACGCTGGGTGAATCCAGCTCGCTCACTCCGGTTGAGTGGGAGCATCTCGACCGTACCGAGTCGCTCCTGACCATGGTACGGACGGATGCGCGGGCAGGCCGAATCGATCCGGCCACAGGCGCCTGGGCGAGCGGTCTGCTCTCGCAGACCCGCCTGCTACTCGACAGCAGAGATGACGGGCAACCGGACATGAGCGACCTGCTTCTCGATCTCGAGCTCTTGCTCATACAGATCGTGGGCGTTGCGGAGACCGGTTCGATGGACGAGGCACGAGCAAGGACGGAGCTGGAGTTGGCGCTTCGTAGCCTCGAGGAAGGGGAAGTGCTGTCGCGAATTCAGGCGGCACTTCCGAGTGTGCAGGCTGGAGCCTGAGATGAAGAGACTCACAGCGTCAAGAAGCCGAGGAGGCGTGACGATGCGTTCGATCAACAAGGTGGTGGTGACGGCGGCGGTCGCGGTGTTGGTCGGGGGTGTGGCGGCGGTGCCGGCTGCGTCCCAGGACCAGGAGCAGAGCAGGGTTCGCGTTTCGCGCGACGTCGAGCGGGCTATGACGGCCCCGGAGGGATGGCTACAGGAGGATCCGGCGAGCCAGATCTACCAAGCTGCCCGTGAATCGCTCAATCGCCGTCGGTATGCCGACGCTGCCGAGCAGTTCGCCGAAATCCGGTCTCGGTATCCGCGGTCCGGGTACGTAGCGGACTCCTACTACTGGCAGGCGTTCGCGCTCTCCAGAGATGGTGGACCCCGGCAGCTTCGAGAAGCTGCGGATCTGCTGTCGGTGCAAGCGAACGAGCATCCGGACGCGAGCACGCGGCGGGACGCCGATGCACTTCTCGTGCGTGTCGAGGCACAGCTTGCCCGAAGGGGTGATGCCGATGCCGCCGCTTCGATTGCGCGCCAGGCCTCGGGTCCTTGCGACCAGGAGCAGGAAGTCCGGCTCGCGGCACTGAGTGCGTTGCTGAACATGAACGCGGAGCAGGCAGTCCCCATTCTTCAGGAAGTCCTACAGAGCCGAGACCAGTGTTCGGTAGAGCTGCGCCGGCGAGCAGTCTTCCTGCTCTCCCAGAAGATGACGGATGAATCGGTCGACATTCTGCTCGATCTGGCCCATCGGAATCCGGATCCCGATCCAGAGGTGCGTGAGCAAGCGATCTTCTGGCTGCACCAGGTCCAGACACCTGAGGCGCTCGATGCCCTCGAGTCGATTCTGATCGAGAGTGAAGACCCCGACGTCCAGGAACGTGCCATCTTCGCCATCTCACAGCGGTCCGACGATGACCGGGCCGTCGAGATCCTTAAGAGGTATGCGGAGCGTTCCGACATTCCGACGGAACTGCGGTCTAACGCGATCTTCTGGATCAGTCAGAACCCCGACGCGGGTGGCGAACGCTATCTGATCGAGCTGTATCCGAGACTCGATGACGAGGAATTGAGGGAGCGCGCGATCTTCGGGATATCTCAGTCGCCGAGCGCCGAGGGGAGGGCGTGGCTGCTGGAACGCGCGCGCGATCGTGACGAGTCGATCGACATCCGTAAGCACGCCTTGTTCTGGGTCGGCCAGATGGGTGGCCTGCAGGCGAGCGACCTTGAGGGGCTGTACTCCACGCTCGACGATACGGAAATGAGGGAGCAGGTCATCTTCGTGGCGTCACAGAGCGGCGAACGGGAGGCCGTGGACTTCCTCATGGAGATTGCCAGGAGTGAAGACGACGTAGAACTCAGGGAACGGGCGCTCTTCTGGCTCGGTCAGAGCAACGACCCACGCGTCGCCGAGTTTCTCCTGACCATCATTCGTGGGACGCCCGCACGGTGAGGTACGCAGCGTTGGTCGCCGCGGCCCTCATGCTCGTACCCGCGGGCGCGAGCGGCCAGGTGGCGTCACGGGTCGCGGAGGTGGACGATGGAACGGTGCGTTTCGCCTACGCCACGAAGCCGGGAGTCGAGATTTGCGATCAAGGGATCCGGATGGGAGATCGTCAGATGTGGTGGCGGACCCATGACGAATACGAGGGTGCGCGGAACTGTCGGACGGGGATCGCAGAAGTGGAACTCGAGGTGAGAGACGGTCGGATAAGCGATGTCGAAGTCGTCCGGGATCTGGATGATCGGGACCCATCAGCGCTCGACCTGGGTGAGGTCTCTCCCGAGGAGGCCTCGAGCTATCTGCTCTCACTCCCGTATGGAGGAGCTACCGACGACGGCGCCGAAGAGGCGATTTTCCCCGCGATGCTGGCTGACGCAGACGACGTGTGGCGTGAGCTTCTGGACATTGCGAAGGACCGGACTCTCCACGAAGCGGTGCGTAAGAACACCCTCTTCTGGCTGGGGCAGGCGGCGGCCGAGGCGGCCACGGACGGGCTCGCCGACGTAGCTCTCGACGACGAGGAAGATCAAGAGATCCGGAACTCTGCGATCTTCGCGCTCTCGCAAAGACCCGAAGACGAATCGATTCCAGCGCTCATGGACGTCGCAAGGACGGGAGAGCAGGCCGAAACCCGACGCACCGCCATGTTTTGGCTCGCACAGTCCGAGGACATGAGGGTCGTCTCGTTCTTCGAGGAGATCCTGCTGCATCCAATCCGATAAGAGACTGTCGGGCAGGAAGATACGGGCGGGTCCGCTGATCGGGCCCGCCCGTTCACATTTCCTGTGGTCTTTCTGTGGTGTCGAGCGTTACCTTTTCCGCGACGTCGCTTGCCGGAGAGCCAACCGGCGCGCGGTGGTTCTCCAGTTCCTCGTTCGCGCGGTGGACCTACCAGGGAGTGGTGCTCTTTGCAGCAACGGCCCATCAGAATCCTGTTGGTCGAGTCCGATGAGGGCTATTACGACGAGCTTCGAGAGGGACTCGGGATCGCGCACTCCGGAGTTCTCGAATTGGAGTGGGTCAACGAGCTGAGTCAGGCGTTGGGGAAGCTCACGCAGGGTGGCTTCGATGCGGTACTTCTTTCGCTGGATCTCCCCGATAGCCAGGGAATGGTGACCTTCGATCGTGCATACGCTTTCGCCCCTGACGTACCCATCATCGTGATATCGACGGAGGCGGATGAGGAAGCAGCTGTGTCGACCGTGCAGGCCGGGGCTCAGGACTATCTGGTCACCAACGAGGTCGGACCGTCCCTCATCGTGCGCTCGGTTCGACACGGCATCGAACGTCATCGGCTGTTTTCCGCCCTGCGTAGCCTTTCGCTTATCGACGACCTGACCGGCTTGTATAACCGGCGAGGGTTCGCGGACCTCGGCGAGCAGTATCTCAAGCTTGCACGGCGGTCGGGCAGGGGTGTGACAATGGTCTTTCTGGACCTGGACCGATTCAAGACGATCAACGATTCGCTGGGCCATCATGTGGGCGATCGGGCCCTGCTCAAGGTCGCCGATATTCTCCGCGCCACCTTCCGACGTTCCGATATCATCGCCCGACTGGGTGGAGACGAATTCGGAGTGCTGGCGCTCGAGGCTGCGGACGAGAGCTCAGAGAACCTCGTCGCTCGTCTGAGAGAGCGCGTCATCGACTTCAACGAGTCCAGCCCCGAGCCCTACCAGCTCTCGGTCAGCATCGGGATGGCTCACCACGACGACGATCCTCGCGTCCGCCTGGAAGACCTCGTGACAGCAGCGGATGCAGAGATGTACCGTGAAAAGCATGGCAAAAAGGCCCCCACAATGGGTGACCGGTGAACGAGGGCAACCGGAGTGGATCCGTCCACTGGCTCGTACGAATCGCGGAGCGCGCGGGCCATGGCGACAAGGACCGACCTGAGCTCGCTGCGGGCAGCGCGGCGTCCGAAGCCTGGACGCAGGTAACCAAGTCGTACGGCCTATCGGACGACGAGCTCGCTTCACTAGTCGCGGAGTACTTCCGCCTCAACGTGGCCGATCTCTCCAGGGCGGACCCGAACGCGGCACTGCTCATCCCGGAGACGATGGCGCGTAAGCATCGGGTCTTCCCGCTGTTCGAGGATGACCGGAACTTCGTCGTCGCGACCTGTGATCCCACGAACGTCGAATCGGAGAGAGCCCTCGGGTTCAGCACGGGGCGAACTCCGATGTTCGAGGTGGCCTCTCCTGGTGCGATCCAGGACGCGCTCGATGAGCGTTTCTCACCCGAAAAGGCGGTCGATGCGCTGCTCGGTGGTCTGGCCGAGGATGTGGGTGAGGACGCCGTAAAGCTGGTCGAGGAGATGGGCCCCGAGTCGATCTCGGAGGATGACGTTTCTGCCACACCCGTCATCAAGCTCACCAACCTCATCATCCGAGACGCGATCACTCAGGGTGCCAGCGACATCCACATCGAGCCGGGGCGGAAACTCGGCGCCGTGCGATATCGCGTAGACGGTGTGCTACGAAAGCACATGGACCTCCCGATGGCCGCGCTCAACCGGATCATCTCACGAATCAAGGTGCTTTCGAAGCTCGACATCGCGGACCGGCTTCGTCCTCAGGACGGAAAGGCTCGCGTCCAGGTAAAGACCCGCGGCTACGACCTTCGGGTGTCGACCATTCCGGCCGGGGGTGCCGAGAAGTGCGTGATTCGTGTTCTCGACTCGAGTGCGTCGTTGTCTCTCGACGATCTCGAGATTCCGAAGACCGAACTCGATCGACTTCGGGAATTGCTCACGCATCGAGACGGAATCGTGGTCGTGACCGGTCCGACCGGCTCAGGTAAGACTACGACGCTCTACGGTGCGCTCCGCGAGTTGGCGGACGGGAGGGTCAACATCATGACCGTCGAGGACCCGATCGAGTACGAACTCGCCGGGGTGACGCAAACCCAGGTTCAGACGAAGCAGGGCATGACCTTCGCCAGCGCGTTGCGTGCGATGCTTCGGCAGGATCCGGACGTCATCCTCGTGGGTGAGATCCGTGACAAGGAGACGGCGGTCACCGCAGCCCAGGCCGCCATGACGGGACACCTGGTGCTGACCACGGTGCATGCCAACGACGCCGTCTCGGCGATCGCGCGTCTTGCCGACATGGGCCTCCAGTACAGTACGATCTCCCAGACCCTGCGTGGGGCGATCGCTCAGCGCCTGCTCCGGCGTGTTTGCTCGGCGTGTGCCGAGCCCGTCCGAGGCCAACTGACGCCCGACGAGCAACGTCTCACGGATCGCCACGGCATGGAACCGGTCGTGCGCGCCGTCGGATGCACCGAATGCGGATTCACCGGCTATCGCGGACGACTGCCCGCTAATGAAGTGCTGATGGGTGGGCCGCGAATGCAGCAGGCGATCGAGCAACGGAAGGGATGGAGCACGCTGACCCGGGTCGCGACTCAGGGTGGCATGAGAACCCTACACGAGGTGGGCCTGGAGTGGGTGAGCCAGGCGAAGACGACCCTTGTGGAGGTCGAGCGGGTGCTGGGGCAGGGCGTCGACGAGTCGAGCGGAGAAGTGGCGACCGGTCCGCCGCGCATTCTGCTCGTGGACGACGATGAGGACGCGAGGCTCATGATGCGCTCCCTCCTCGAACGCGACGGCTACGAGGTAGATGAATCCGAAGATGGACACGCGGCGCTCGATCGCCTCAAGGAAGATCAGGACTACCAACTCATCATCCTGGACTTGGCGATGCCCGGGCTCGACGGCCGCCAGGTCCTGGACCAGTTGCGCGGCAGCATTGGCACCGCCGCGCTCCCGGTCTTGATCCGTACCGCCACGGGCAGCGACGAACTCGAAGCAGAGCTTCTCGAGGCCGGCGCGGACGACTACGTCGAGAAGTCGGTCGATGCCAATCGCTTCATGGCCCGCGTGCACGCGGTGCTGAGAAGGGCAGGGTCGAAATCGTCGCAGGTCTGTCGCGAAGGTGTAACGGCCCCGTAACGGAGGGGCCCTTCGTGCTTTCAGGCCGTTGAGGCGGTGTGTCAGCTCCGTGAGATTCCTGTGACCGCGTGACGAGCATGCGGTCGAAGCTCATGACAGGATAGCTGGCAGATGGCACGCATTCTCACCAACGCGGGGTTGGTTCTTCTGCTTCTGGCAGGGCCAATCGTGGCCCAGGCACAGACCACGATTTCGAGCCGTGCCTCGAGTCTGCGAATCGGTGGACGCGTGCATGCACAGTATCAGGGATCGTCGGTGGACGGCGCGATCAACGACTTCTTCTTGAGGCGGGCGCGTGTCATCGTCGACGGGACGTTCAACGAGTTCTTCGTGGGACGGCTGCAGACCGATTTCTCAGGCGGCAGTGCGACGGTGCTCGACGCGTACATCCGCATGGACTTCTCCGAGACGTTCCGCCTCTCCTTCGGTCAGCTGAAGAGGTCGTTCGATATCTTCGAGCTCTCCAGTTCGACGGACCTCTCCATCATCGAGCGAACCGGGAAGATTACCGGAGTCTCGTCGTGCACCGGCGTTGGGTCCGTGTGTTCCCTGAGCCGACTGACGCAGTCGCTTGCCTTCGCCGGTCGCGACGCCGGGTTCGCTGTGGACGGATCGTCCGGTGGGTTCAGCTATCGAGCGACGGTCACGAACGGAACCGGAGTCACAGTACCGGATGAGAATGACGGGAAATCGGTCTCGGGGCGGGCCAGTGTGGCAGCGACCGACAACCTGACGGTCTCGGCGAATCTCGGGTTTCATGACTACCTCGACCCCGCCGACGAAACCGCACATGCCGTCGCATGGGGTGGAGACTTGGAGTTGGGTACGTGGCGAGACGGACTGCATGTCCAGGCGGGCGTGGTCGGCGGTGACAACTGGCAGTCGCTCGACGTGGCTGGCGACGCGGGGCAATTCCTGTCCGTCCAGGCGGTGGCGTCCTTCTATCACCCACTCGACGGTGACAGGGTCGAGGGCATCGAGCCGTTGGCCCGTGTCAGCATTACGGACCCCGATGGTTCCATCGACGACGACGGCGGGACGCTCCTTACCCCCGGCGTGATGCTCTATTTCATGGGCAAGAACAAGATCGGGGCCAACCTCGACTACTACATGCCCCGGACAGGCGACTCGGAGTTCGGGTTCAGGATCGGGACCTTCCTCTACTTCTAGTCTGGGCCCGACTTTTCCAGCCTTCTGGCGTTTCCCGGGGTTTCTCGGAGGTGTCGAAGATGAAGCCGGTGCACCACTTCAGGGGGTGTACCGGCTTCTTTTCCTGGCGGGATCGGAACATCCGGCTGGGGTCGCACAGTATGACCCCCCGCTCGACTAATCGGTGGCCGTTCCCACGGGGCGGATCCGATTGACACACCCAAGGGCCTACGGCAGCTTTACAGGCTATCGAATTCGGATCCGGTCGTTCGGTCCGGTGGCCCCTCTGGGGCCGTTTTTTCGTTGAACCCACGGCTTACATGTTCAAGACAGTTCGGGGTCGCCTCGCCACAATCGTGATCGTCATCGTGATCGCGGGCTGGCAACTCTATTCGCACAAGACCGAGACCGGCGAATGGCTGAAGCTCGGCCTGGACCTTCAGGGTGGGATGCACCTCGTCCTTGAAGTGGACGATCCCGAAGGCACGATGACGACGGAAGCGAAATCCGACATGATCGATCGAGTGGATCGGATCATCCGGACCCGGATCGATGAGTTCGGCGTCGAGGAGCCGCTGATCCAGAAGGTTGGGTCCGACCGTCTGATTGTGGAGTTGGCCGGGATCGACGACGAAGATCAAGCCAAGAGCATCGTCCAGAGGAACGCCTACCTCGAGTTCAAGCTCGTGCTCACCACGAGTGACCTCGACGCGTCGCTGTCCAGGGTAGATCGGTCGATCGTCACTTCCCTCGGCGTGGATTCGATCCGTGCGATGGGGCGTGATGTGACCAGTGCCCAGACGGACAATCTCGAGGACCTCCTGTTCGGTACGGATTCCACGACCACCGTACAGACGGACGAGGCCATCGACTCCGCAGCGGCAGCGGCTGATGCACTCCGTCCTTTTTCCTCGCTTCTTTCTTTTGGAGATGTCGAGGGGACCTACCTGGTGGCCGTCGAGGATCGCCCGGTCCTGGACTACTTCTTGTCCCTCGATGAGGTACAGAGGGCGCTACCCCGGGACCAGGCGCTCCACTGGGGCTCCGAGATCGTGAGTGCCGGGGCGCGGAATTACCTGCGGCTGTTCGTCCTGGACGAGGATCCGTTCCTCACGGGTGACCAGCTCAACGACGCGTCCGCGAGTCGTGACCCGCAGTTCAATCAGGCGCAGGTGCAGTTCGAGCTCTCTCGGGCCGGCGGGCGGCAGTTCGCCCGGTTTAGTGGTGCCAACGTCGGACGGTTCCTCGCCGTCGTTCTGGATAACGAAGTCATGAGCGCACCGGTCATTCGTGATCGCATCGGCGCTCGGGGTCAGATCGAGATGGGGCAGGGAACGCCACTCGAAGAGGCTCGGGACCTAGCGCTGGTACTCCGTGCGGGTGCACTACCGGCCCGAATCAACATCGTGGAGGAACGGACCGTCGGGCCCTCGCTCGGTCAGGACTCCATCGACCAGGGCCGTTTCGCAGGGATCGTGGGCATCATGTTCGTGGTCATCGTCATGATCGCCTACTACAGGGTCGCGGGCGTCCTCGCCGTCGGAGCGCTTGGCGTGTATGTCCTTCTGGTGCTCGGTGGACTCGCCGGCATGAACGCGACGCTCACCGTACCTGGGATCGCAGGGCTGATTCTCTCCATCGGAATGGCCGTCGACGCCAACGTCCTCATCTTCGAACGAATACGAGAGGAACTGTCCCATGGACGGGCGACCAGGACCGCTGTGGAAGAAGGCTTCCAGCACGCGCTTTCGGCGATCGTGGACGCCAACATCACGACGCTGATTACCGCGTTGATCCTCTACCAGTTCGGCACAGGTCCGGTCCGCGGTTTCGCCGTGACCCTTTCCATCGGAATCGTGGCATCGTTCTTCTCCGCACTCTTCGTGACCCGCTCCTTCTTCCTGGCGTATCTGGCAGGGAAGAAGGCTTCGGATCCGATCAGCATCTGACCCGGATACCATGAAACTCTTCCACGACGCGTCCTATCGCTTCATCGAGAAGCGTAAGACTGCATACATTGTCTCTGCGATCGTGCTCGCCATTGGGGTCGCCGCCATGGGACGCAACGTCGTCTCACTCGGGAGCTGGCTCAACTACGGTGTCGATTTCCTGGGCGGCTCGCTCGTCCAGGTGCGATTCGAAGAGCCGATCTCTGATTCCGAATTGCGGGACGCTCTCGGTGGTGCCACCGCTCCTCCCATCACTCAGTTCGGTGGTGCGGAGCAGAACGAGTTCGTGATCCGGGCACCGATCAGCGAAGACGCATCCATCTCGGAGGTTGCGGAAGCGCTCGAGGCGACGATCGCCGCGAATCTGGGTGATCGCGCGTTCGAGGTCGAGCGCACCGAGCTTGTCGGAGCGAAGGTCGGGGGGGAGTTGCAGCAGAAGGCGCTCATGGCGGTGCTCTTCTCGTTCCTTTTGACGCTCACGTACCTCGCGATGCGTTTTGAGCTCCGTTTCGGGCTCGCTGCGGTAATCGCGACCGCACACGACATTCTGATCACGTTGGGATTCCTTGCGGTCTTCCAGGTCGAGATCGCGCTGCCGACGGTCGCTGCGATCCTCACGATCCTGGGGTATTCGCTCAACGACACCATCGTCGTGTTCGACCGCATCCGTGAGAACATGCAGGCGAAGGGTGCGCGCAAACGTGACCCGGTCGACCTCGTCAACCAGTCGATCAACGAGACCCTGCCGCGGACGGTCCTTACTTCGGGCACCACCCTCGCGGTTCTGCTCGCGCTGCTCATTCTCGGTGGCGCCGTCATCCAGGACTTCACGATCGTCCTGATCCTCGGGGTCATGATCGGCACGTACTCCTCGATCTTCGTGGCCTCGCCAGCGCTCATCGAGATTCAGAAGCGCTGGGGTATGGGCAAGACCAAGGAAAAGTCTCGTCCCCAGCCAGCGACGGTGTGACCGAGTACTTCGACAGTCATTGCCATCTGACTGACGCCGCCTTCCGGGATGACCGGGAGGCGGTGTTTCGTAGGGCCCAGGACGTCGGCGTCACACGGATGGTGTCGATCGCTTCGAATCTTGAAGACGCCCGGTCCGCGCTCGATCTCGCAGCGACCCGGAACGGTGTCTGGTCGACGGCCGGGGTTCATCCGCGAAGCCTGGCGATACGGAAGCAATCAGGGCTCTGGCCGAGTCACGGCGTGAGGTCGTCGCGATCGGGGAGACCGGTCTCGACTATCACTACGACAACGCCCCCCGTCCAGTGCAGCGTGCGTTGTTCGATCGACATCTCGAGATCGGCGCGGACCTCGGGCTCCCGGTGGTCGTACACGCTCGAGATGCGGACGACGACGTGGCCGCTGCGCTCGATGGAATGCCGGACGGCACTTTGGGCGTGCTTCACTGCTTCACCGGGGGCGTTCAGGCCTTCGACGCCGCGATGACCGCCGACTGGTACGTTTCGTTTTCGGGCATCGCCTCGTTCCGTTCGTTTGAGCCGATCGACCTGCTGCGGGCCGTCCCGGCGAATCGACTTCTCATCGAGACCGATTCACCCTATCTCGCTCCGGTACCGAACCGCGGTCGCAGAAACGAGCCCGCGAACGTGGTTCACGTAGCCGAGGCGGTGGCTCGCCACCTCGGAACCGAGCCCGACGAAGTCGCTCGCCGAACCACCGAGAACGCCTGCCGCTTTTATGGGGTAGAATAGACATAGACAGAACGTTGCCGCCACCCGAGCGGTTCTCACCACCACGCCCCATGACTCGACGAATCCAGGTTCTCCCCGATGCGGTAGCGAATCAGATCGCGGCAGGCGAGGCTGTCGAGCGACCTGCATCCGCGGTGAAGGAGCTCTTGGAGAACGCCCTCGATGCTCACGCGACTCGTGTCGAGATCGCGATCGAACGGGGTGGCAAGCGGAGGGTGCGGGTCAGTGACGATGGACTCGGAATGGGCCGAGAGGACGCACTGCTCTGCTTCGACCGCCACGCCACCAGCAAGATTTCCGCGGCTAGCGACCTGAATGGCGTGCGCACCTTCGGGTTTCGTGGTGAGGCACTTCCCTCGATCGCAGCCGTGTCTCGCCTGACGCTCGAGACGTGGGATGGAGACGGTGAGGTCGGGACGCGGGTGACCCTCGGCGGGGGTCAGATCAACGACGTCTCGGATCATCCCCGTCGACGTGGCACCACCATCGAGGTTCGCAATCTGTTCTTCAATGCCCCGGTGCGGGCACGATTCCTCAAGTCGGTGAGCGCGGAAACCAGAGCCATCAGTGAGGTCGTTACGGCGCTAGCTCTGGCCAATCCTGCCGTCGCGTTCACGCTCACTTCGGACGAGCGTTCGCTTCTCGATCTACCGTCGGCAAACGATGTCGCTACGCGGGTGACGCAGCTGTGGGGCGCTGAACACGGCGGCACTCTGGTTGGAGCGTCCGGCTCGGAGAACGGGTTCGAGGTCCGGGGTCTCGTGCAGCGTCCTGATGCCGCAAAGCCGGGTGTCCGCAGGAGCTACCTGTTCGTCAACGGCCGCCCCTTTCGCGCCACGGGGTTGGTTCGAGCCGTAGAACGTGGGTACCGAACCACGATCCCTCACGGGGCGAAGCCCTGGCTCTTCCTCTACCTCCAACTACCGGGCGATCAGGTAGACGTGAACGTGCACCCCACGAAGTCCGAGGTGCGGTTCCGTGAGGGGAATGCTGTTGAAGGGCTCGTGGAACGCGTCGTCCGGGATGCGCTCGATCGTGAGGCGAGCTCGGCGACCTTCGATACCCAGCTCGGCGCGCCTCCGATGGCTGTCCGCGAGGTCGGTCCACAGGACTCAGGCGACGGCAAAGTCGCGGATGAGCCCGAGACGCAAATGGCCCTCTTCATGAGTGGGGCAGACGACGATCATGTCGTTCCGGTGACCTCCACGCCTCCCGTGCTCGATCTCGGAGCGCAGCGGCCGCGACTCTGGCAGGTCCTCGATACCTACGTACTCGCCGAAACGCGCGACGGGGTTCTCATCGTCGACCAGCATTCTGCACACGAGAGGATTCTGTTTCAGCGACTCATGGACGGCTTCGAGATGGGCGGGCAGGAAAGTCAGCGCCTCCTCTTTCCGATGACGCTGCGTCTCACACCGCCCGAGGTTGCTCTGGTCGAAGATCTCGGAGGCCTGCTCTCACGGGCCGGATTCGAAGTAGAGGGCTTCGGGGGTGATACGGTCATCGTGCACGCCGTGCCGAATCCCCACCGATATTTCGATGCGGAGCGTGCGTTCCGTGAGATGATCGACGAACTCACGAATGGATCGGAGCTCGTGCGTGCGGCCAGAAACCAGCACGAGCGCATTGCCATGACGTTCGCCTGCAAAGGGGCGATCAAGGCAGGTCAGAAGTTGTCGGAGGCGGAGATGCAGGAGTTGTTCGATCAGCTCTTCGCGACGGAGTTGCCGCACCATGACGTGCACGGTCGTCCGACCGTTGTCCGACTCTCGGCGGCCGAATTGGCCCGGAAATTCGGGCGCTCGTGAGGGCATCCGCTCAGTTCGTGGCGGTTACGGGTGCGACAGCCTCGGGAAAGACCGATCTGTCGCTCGAAATCGCGCGCTACCTGCCGGTGGAGATCATCTCCATGGATTCGCGCCAGGTGTATGCCGGCATGGACATCGGCACCGACAAGGTGGACAGCGCCGGCCAACAGGCCGTCCCTCATCACGGTCTCGATCTGATCCACCCCGATGAGCGCTACTCAGCGGGGCAGTTCGCGCGGGATGTACGGGGGTGGCTAACGGAGATCCAGGGACGCGGCGCCGTTGGGCTGCTCGTAGGTGGAACCGGGTTCTTCCTCAAGGCGGTCATGGACCCGATTTTTGAGGAACCGACGCTCGACGAGAATCGGCTCCGTGCATTGCGGGCCTACCTGTCAGGACGCCCCCGCGAGGAACTCGAAAGATTCGTCTCGGCGCTGGACGTTCAGCGGGCCCCGGTCGCTATCCAGGGCGGCCCGCAGCGCATGTCACGAACCATCGAAGTAGCTCTGCTTTCCGGCATTCCTATGTCCCAGTGGCACCGCGAGGCGCCCCAGGAAGCGGTTGGGCTTCCGGGTACCGTGTTCGTGCTCGATCTTCCGAAGAACGAGATGGATCGACGGATCGACGACCGAGTCCAGCGCATGATCGAGCGGGGGCTGGTCGCTGAGGTACAAGGCCTGTTAGGGGCGGGCTACACGGACGAGGACCCAGGTATGAGTGGGACCGGCTACCGGGAGATATCGGCTCACCTGAGGGGGGAGACGACGTTGGAGCAAGCGGTCGAGGCGATCCGGCGAGGTACACGTCGGTATGCGCGTCGCCAACTCACGTGGTTCCGCAATCAACTTCCCGACTCGGTGATTCGCATCGACGCTACCGAGCCCATGGCGCATCAGATACGAACCGCTCTCGCTGCACTCGATGCGGCGGGATTCCCGATTTCCGACCCTGAATCCAGGGCAGGTCAAATCGCATCATGAAGATCGGCATCACCTGTTATCCGACGTACGGCGGTTCAGGAGCCGTCGCGACGGAGCTAGGCCTAGCGCTCGCGGAGCGAGGCCACGAGATCCACTTCATTTCGTACGATCAGCCGTTCCGACTCGGGAGTTTCCGGGAACGGGTCTTCTTCCACGAAGTGGAGATGGAAGACTACCCGCTATTCGAACATCCGCCTTACGCCCTCGCGCTCGCGGTGGCGCTGCACGATGCGGCGCGAAAGCACGAGCTCGACCTGGTTCACATGCACTACGCGATCCCGCACGCAGCGTCCGCGTATCTGGCCAAGCAGATGCTGGCACTCGAACGACCGTTGAAGATCGTCACCACGCTCCATGGCACGGACATAACGCTGGTCGGGCTTCACCCTTCGTTCCATGCGATCACCCGCTTTTCGATTCTGGAGTCTGACGGCCTGACGGCGGTGTCGGAGTACCTGCGTGAGGAGACCACGCGCGACTTTTCGGTTCCGAAAAGCAGGATCGAGGTGATACCGAACTTCATCGACACGGGCATCTGGCGCCCGGATCGTGAGCCCTGTCACCGGTCCAAGCTCGCCCCGAATGGCGAGAAGATCGTGATGCACATCTCCAACTTCCGCTCCGTAAAGCGCGTGGAAGACGTGGTCGAGGTCTTCGCGCGGATCGTCGAGAAGATCCCGGCTCGCCTCGTCCTGGTGGGTGACGGGCCGGACCGGCCAAGAGCGCTCGGTCGGGCTGCGGCTCTCGGTGTGGGGGACCATGTGCTGTTCCTCGGCAAACATGCTTCTGTAGACGAGCTGCTTTCCTGCGCAGACCTCTTCCTGCTCCCGTCAGAGAACGAGTCGTTTGGCCTTGCAGCGCTCGAAGCGATGGCGTCCGGGGCCCCGGTCATCGCCACGAGGACGGGTGGGTTGCCCGAGGTCATCCGTCACGAAAAGACGGGCTATCTGTTCGACGTCGGCGCTGTCGAGGAGATGGCCGAGGCGGGCGCCAACATTCTGGCTGATGACGCCCTCTATGCCCAAATGTCTGCCGCCGGGAGAGCCGACGCGGAGGCTCGCTTCTCGGTGAACGTGGTGGTGCCGATGTACGAGGCCTATTACGACCGCGTGGTGTCCGAGTCTTGAGCACCTGGGAGGCCTTGGTACTCGGTTTCGTACAGGGCGCGACCGAGTTCCTCCCGGTCTCCAGTTCAGGGCACCTGGTGATGGCGCAGGCCGTCCTCTCCATCGAGATCCCGGGCGTGTTGTTCGAAGTCGCGGTGCACCTCGCGACCCTCGTGTCGATTCTTCTGGTCTACCGAGCACGCGTGTGGGAACTGACGCGAGGCGCCTTGCGGAGAGACGCAGAGGATCTCCGTTACATCGGGATGATTGTCGTTGCGACCATCCCGGCAGGACTCCTGGGCGTGCTCGCGAAGGAACGGATCGAGATGCTCTTCGACAATCCGTACGCGCCGGGGTTCGCGCTCATGGTGACCGGGCTCATCCTGTGGAGCAGTCGCTGGGCCCTGCCTCGAGCCACCGATGAGCGGCCGACCTGGCTCGTCGCACTCCTCATCGGTATCGCCCAGGCGTTCGCGCTCATCCCGGGGATATCTCGGTCCGGCACTACTGTCGTGGTCGCACTCTGGCTCGGCCTCGAGGCACGAGAGGCGGCAGCGTTCTCCTTCCTGATGGCGGTTCCGGCGATTGGTGGCGCGGCGGTGCTTCAGATTCCCGACCTTGGTCAGGCCGTCTCTTTGTCCTGGCCCGTACTCGCCATCGGTGGCATTGCCGCCGCAGTGACCGGGGTGCTCGCGATCAGGACCTTCGTGGCGATGCTGGCGCGAAGGTCCTTCCATCTGTTCGCACCGTACTGCTGGGTCGCGGGCGCGGCCTACCTGGTCTTCCTCTCGGTCCGGTGAACCGACCTGGGGGAATGCTCTGGGACGGACGTCGTCCCCTGGAGCTCGCCCGTAGCTGGGACGTCCCCTTCGTCGAGGCGTACGCGTCGATCGGATCGACCAACGATCGGGCGATTGAACTTGCGGCCGAAGGCGCGCCCGCATGGACCGTCGTCGTCGCAGACGAACAGATCGCGGGCAGAGGACGCAGGGGTTCTGGATGGATCTCGGCATCCGGTTCAGGACTGTGGATGTCGGTCCTCCTGCGCGATCGGGACTCGATCCCGGTGCTCCCGCTTTTGGTGGGCCTGGCGTGTGCAGAGGCGATCGAGTCCGTGCAGGACGTTCGAGTTGGGATCAAATGGCCAAACGACCTCTTCATAGGATCGAGAAAAGTCGGGGGAATCCTCTGTGAAGCGGCTGATTCGACGGTCGTCGCCGGGGTAGGGATCAACGTATCCGCGCTCCCAGAGGGCTTCCCCAGCGACATCGCTGCCATCGCGACATCTCTCGACGCTGGAGGATCTGAACCACCCTCGCGCAGTGCGCTCGCGCGGGCGGTGTTGAGCCGACTGCGGGTCATTCTCGATAAGGAAGATCCTTATGCGGCCGCTCACGGGGCGATCCGGGATAGGGATGCACTGAGCGCGCGGGATGTGCGCACCGACCAGGCGGGTATGGGTCGAGCCATGGGCATCGACGAAGGTGGAGCGCTCCTGATGGAGCGCCCCGACGGAAGCCGGGTACGGATCATCTCCGGAAGCGTAGGGTTCGCGGACGCGGACTCGTAGCCCCCAACGGAAAGGAGGTCTCGCGTGCAACTCGTCGTGGACGTCGGAAACACCGAAACCGTCGTCGGCCTTGCCTCGAGTACCACGGAACTCGTGGCGCACTGGCGCGTCAGTTCGAGCGTACCGAGGACCTCGGATGAGATGACCGCCCTGATCCGGGCCTTCCTGGCAGGGGATTCGATCGACGAAGCCGCGATCGTGCGCGGTGTCATCGGGTCGGTCGTTCCTTCCGTGAACCATGTCTGGTCGAAGACCCTGCGGACGATCAGTGGAGCCGAAGTCGTCTCGGTCGGGCCCGATTCGGGGCTTCCGATCCGACTCGACGTGGAGGAGCCGCGCACGGTCGGAGCAGACCGTATCGTGAACACGCTGGCGGCACGTGAGCTCTACCACCGGGATACGATCGCGGTGGATCTCGGTACGGCGACCACCTTCGATTGCATATCGGGCGACGGCGTCTTTCTTGGTGGCGTGATCTCGCCGGGTCTGAGCGCCGGACTCGACTGGCTCGCGTCACGGACTGCGAAGCTGCCGCGCGTCGAAATGCAACCACCGGAGGTGGTGATCGGGCGACGGACGGAGACGTGTATCCAGAGCGGGGTGTTCTATCAGGCGATCGAGTCCATCGACGGAATCGTTCGGAGGATCAAGGAGGAGTGGGATCGGCCCGAGGCGTATGTGGTGGCCACGGGTGGGTTCGCGAATGCGATCGGACCGCACCTGGCGACCGTCGATGCGATCGAGCCGTTCCTGACTCTATACGGCCTCGCCATGGCCGGAGAACACCTCGGCTAAAGGACTTCGGGGTGCCGCGGGCCTCGTCACGAAACGGTGATCGGCGCTAGATTAGCCGTCCAGTAGCCATTACCAGCATCCTCGGGCTTCATGACGCTTTCCCCCGTATTTCGGTCCCAACGAGCCGTCCAACTCCTCGCGGAGCAGGGCGTGTGGGAGCGATTGGCACCGGATATGGAGGCACAGGCTTCGGCGGTACGCCAGGTGTATTCCGACCTGGAACGGGTTCTCGGAGAGGACTTCAGAACCGGGAATCCGCACGTGCCCGCTGCCACGGAGGTCACAACGCCTGAGGGACTCCATTTCCTCCAGGAATACTTCTTCCTGATTCTCTTCCGGTCGATCTTCGCAGCGCTCGGTGTCCCGTCCGATCGGCTCCAGGCCTACACTGAGCTGAATTTCTGCATCAAGGGCACCATTACGGCTGCCGACAACATCTTCGACGACCAAGCGAAGAGCCTGCTTCCCCTAGCGCCGCATGCGGGTGCTCGGTTCATGTCGATCCTGCAGCTGATGTCCTTCGGGCGTCTAGAGCGCGCTGTACTCGACAGAGCGGAGATGGCCGGGGTGCTTTCAACAGCCGACAGCGTAGCGATACAGCGTGCGCTTCTTGATCGTATGGCTTCCATCGGCGTCCTCGAGGGCTCGGAGGAGGGCGGGGTGGACGAGATCCCGACTCCATCCGAGATGGTCGAGGCCGTACACAGGGTTCGCGGTGGGGCCCTGTTCGCTCTCGCGTTCGCCGCACCCTCCGTCCTCGAGACCGCCGACCTGGCGGGCGTGATGTCTGAGGCGGAATCGGCGATCGCGCGACTCGGAACGGCTTTTCAGATCGTCGATGATCTGACGGACTTCGAGTTCGATGTCGGGAGGCGGTCGCATAACCTCCTTGTCTCCCAGATCCATCATGAAGGCTCGGATGAGGAGCGCGAGGCTTTTGCGCCGCTCTGGGCCGGAGGCGATATCCCTCGAGGGGCGGTCGAGTCGCTCTTCAGTGATTCTGCGAGGGCGGTCCTCGAACGAGCTTACACGGAGGCTCGCGCGTCCTTCACCACGTTGAGCGCTTTGGGCCACTGGTTCGATCCTGCTCTGGCGGATGAAGTGGTCCACGCGATCGTGGGCCTGGACGGAGTCGCCCGCATGGAAGCGCTCACCGCCGACGGCTGACCGCTCGCGGCACCTCTTTTTTGTTCAAGCCAGCCGCTTGACTTCCCCTATTTATGTGGGAAATTTAGGGCTCGTTAGCACTCACTGTCAGTGAGTGCTAGTTCTGTCCCAGACTCTAGACGCTCAGGAGGCCTAGATGGGTTTAGAAAAGGTCAAGCCGCTCAGCGATCGCGTAGTGGTGCAGCCGCTCGAAGATGCCGAGCAGATGCGCGGTGGCCTGTACATCCCCGATACCGCAAAAGAGAAGCCTTCGCAGGGCAAGGTCGTGGCCGTAGGCCCCGGCAAAGTCTCGGACGACGGTGCCCGCCTGGACATGGATGTGTCCGTGGGTGACAAGGTTCTCTACGGGAAGTACAGCGGCACGGATGTCACGCTCGGTGGTGAGGAGTACCTCATCCTCCGAGAGTCCGACATTCTCGCAATCGTTCCGTAGCGCAAACGCATTCGACTAGGAGATACGAATCATGGCAGCTAAAGAGCTCGGATTCGACGTCGAGGCGCGAGCGCGCCTCAAGAAGGGCGTCGATAAACTTGCAGCGGCGGTAAAGGTGACCCTCGGCCCCAAGGGCCGGAACGTCGTCATCGACCGCAAGTTCGGTTCCCCGACCGTGACCAAGGACGGCGTGTCCGTGGCCAAGGAAGTGGAGCTCGAGGATCCCGTTGAGAACATGGGCGCCCAGATGGTCAAGGAAGTCGCTACCAAGACGTCCGACATCGCTGGTGACGGGACAACCACCGCGACGGTCCTCGCGCAGGCGATTTTCGGCGAGGGTCTGAAGAACGTGACCGCAGGTACCAACCCCATGGGAATCCGCAGAGGGATCGACAAGGGTGTCGAGCACGTCGTCGCGGCGCTCGTCGAGATGTCGACGGAGACCAAGGGCAAGAAGGAGATCGCTCAGGTGGGTTCGATCTCCGCGAACAACAACGCAGAGGTTGGCGAGCTGATTTCCGACGCGATGGAGAAGGTCGGAAAGGACGGCGTCATCACGGTTGAGGAAGCGCGTGGTCTCGAGACCACCCTCGACACGGTCGACGGGATGCAGTTCGATCGTGGCTACCTCTCTCCGTACTTCGTGACCGATCCGGAGCGGATGGAGGTCGTGCTCGAGGACGCGATGATCCTCATCCACGACAAGAAGATCGGTTCGATGAAGGACCTGCTGCCCATCCTCGAGAAGGTGGCGCAGACGGGCAAGCCGCTCCTGATCGTCTCAGAGGACGTGGAGGGCGAAGCGTTGGCGACACTCGTGGTCAACAAGCTGCGCGGTACGCTGAAGGTCGCGGCCGTGAAGGCTCCAGGCTTCGGCGATCGTCGCAAGGCCATGCTGCAGGACATCGCCGTTCTGACGGGCGGCCAGGTGATCTCGGAGGAAGTCGGATTCAAGCTCGAGAACACCGTCGCGAGCGATCTCGGCTCGGCCAAGCGCATCGTGATCGACAAGGACAACACGACGATCATCGATGGTGCTGGTGACGCCGACAAGATCAAGGGCCGGATCGATGAGATCCGCGTGGCCATCGACAAGAGCACGTCGGACTACGACAGCGAGAAGCTCCAGGAGCGCCTCGCGAAGCTGGCCGGCGGTGTCGCGGTCATCAACGTGGGTGCCGCGACCGAGACGGAGATGAAGGAGAAGAAGGCTCTCGTCGAGGATGCCTTGCACGCCACGCGTGCTGCGGTCGAAGAAGGAATCGTCCCGGGTGGTGGTGTCGCATTGCTGCGCGCCCAGACCGGGCTCGCCGGACTGAAGCTCGACCGTGAGGACGAGCAGATCGGGGTCCAGATCCTGTTCCGGGCGCTGGAGCATCCGATTCGTCAGATTGCCGCGAACGCCGGCGTCGAGGGCAGCATTGTCGTCGACAAGGTGCGCAACGGTAAGGGCGGGTTCGGATACAACGCTCAGACGGACGAGTACGAGGATCTGGTGAAGGCTGGAGTCATCGACCCGACCAAGGTCGTGCGCTCAGCGCTCCAGAACGCTGCTTCGATCGCGGGTCTCCTCCTCACCACGGAATGCGTGGTCGTGGAGATGCCGTCGGACGAAGCCATGCCTGATATGTCCGGCATGGGCGGTGGTATGGGCGGCATGATGTAAGTCGTCCTCGCCAACGGCGAAGGATACGGCCCGGTCACCTTACGGTGGCCGGGCCGTTTTTCGCAGGTCCGGGGTCAGCGACCGGGCTTGTACACCCGCTCGATGTGACCTTCGAGATCCTCCGGGTAGAAGTACACGGGCCGGAGATCCCCGTCCGCATACCGCTGTGCCTGGTCGTTGAAGTGCGGTGAAGAGGGGTCACCGCTTTCCCCACCTGCGGTCACCGCGAGCGCGCGGACCCGGTCACCAAACTCCACGACCGCGACGAAGCTATTGCCGCTCGTCCCGTACTGTCGGACCGTGCCCGGGTAGGTGCGTGCGCCGAACGAGGCCAGCGAACCCCACCGAGACGAAGTAAATCCGACCGGAATGCTCGGCTCGTCGTCGCTGAAGGGTTGCCGGATATCGGCGGTGAGCCTCTGGTAGCGGTTGATCTCTCCCCACGGTGTCCGCCAGGTCCCGAAATCCTCTTCCAATCGACTCGAAGCCGCCTGAAGAGCCAGGAGTTGAGCCGACGATGCCGCGGACGTCGCCGCGTAGTCGGCCGACGACATGCCGGCCGCACGCGCATCGCGGCCCACACGGCTGAAGAGTTCGGTGGCCCAGTAGGTCGCCAACGAAGTCGCGACGGACTCGACACCCCAGCGGAGATCCCAGTCTCTCAGTACCTCGACTTGCTCGGCGAGCAGCTGTCGGGCCGGATGCGACGGGGAGGCCTGGTCGTAGCTGCGCAGCAGTGCGGGTATCAGGGGCTCGAACGCGGTGAGGTAGCTGTCGTAGGCGGCCTCGATCAGCGTCTCGAGGGTGAAGTCCGTCTTGTCCTCGAGCACCATTACCGCATGAATCCCGCGGGCGTTCTCTCCGCTCCGTTGGAAATAGGGGGCGAAGTCGGATTCAAGCGGGCTGTCGGGGCCAGCCGACGTGTAGGGCCAGTTGTTCGTATTCTGGATCCACCCCACGGACGGATTGAACACGTTGGGCGTCTCGTCGATAGAGTGAGGGGCACCCCACGCGGTCGCTGACGTGCTCCCATCGACGGGCTGGGTCCAGTCGATACCGGGGTCACGGCGTGGCACGAAGTTGGAGTGCCAGTAGGCGATGTTGCCCTCCGAGTCTGCGTAGACCGTGTTGTTCGAAGAGTTCGTGTGCATCTCCATGTTCTCGCGATACTCGTCGAGGTTGCGGGCCCGGGTGCGGCCATAGGACTGCATGAGCGCGGAGAGGGGCTCGTTCATGAGGGCGACGCTGACCCACTTCCCTTCGGTGGCCCGCACGATCGGACCATGGTGGGTCTCGAAGACCGTGAATTCGCGCGACTGCATACCTGTCTCGGTCCGGTACCGGACTGAAATCTCTCGGGTTTCTACGGGTCGGTCCTCGCCGTCGTAGACGTAGAAGTACTGCCCATCTCGACTCACGACGGTCTCGAGGTATTCGTCGATGTTGTCGACGCCGCTCGACGTGTGCATCCAGCCCGCGTCCTGGTTGAACCCCTGATAGATGAAGAATTGTCCCCAGGTCGAGGCGCCGTACGCATTCAGGCCCTCGTCGCTCGACATGTGGAGCTCAGAGCGGAAGAAGAAGGACGTGTGCGGGTTGATGAGCAGAAGCGCATTGCCATTCATCGTGTTCGCCGGCGCGATCGCGAAACCGTTGGAGCCTGTGGGCTCCTCCCAGTCGTCGGCGGGTTCCGGCAGCTCGACTTCCGCCATCGCCATCCCGTCCGGTCCGACTCCGTAGAAGGCTTCGAGCTGGGTCAGGTTCACCTGCTCGATGTCGCCCCCGATGCTGCCTTCGCTGAAGGTGAGCGCCATCCAGGGCTCGAAGCGGTTCAGGACACGGGGCACGACCTCCGGGTGCGTGGCCAGGTAGTAGTTCAGCCCGTCCGCCCACGCATCCATGAGGTCCTTGAGCCATGCCGGGCTCTCGGCATAGAGGCCCTGCATATCAACCGGATCGATGAACAGCTTCATGCGGAGGTCGCGCCAGATTTCGGCCTCTCCCTCTGCCTCGGCCAGGCGACCCTGTGAGTTCAGGAAGTTCACCTCGATTCGATTGAAGTCGTCCTCGGCCTGCGCGTAGATCATCCCGAACACCGCGTGGGCGTCGGTTGGGCCGTGCACATGCGCGATACCCCAGTCGTCGCGTGTGATCGTAACGTCGTCAGCCATGGCCTCCCACCGCGCCATCTCGGGGTTGGACGGGGCACAGGCGACCAGTGCGAGCGTGGCGAACAGGACGAACCGTTTCATAGCAGGAAGGCACGGAGTGGAGGCGAAGTCATGAGTCTCGCGACATTCTAGGACGCCGATCGATCCCGGACCATGCAGGCGCGCCCGACGGCCGCGAGGGCGGTGGACCGGACTGCTACTCCGGCTCGACGATTCGGTACACGGTGCCTGAGAGCGTGATGATGTACATGTCCCCGCGGGCGTCCTCCCCGAACGACACCACGCCCGAGAGCGGCCCGAAATCGGTGGAGTGGTCGAAGTGGTCGACCGCCTCCCCTCCTTCGAGCCGGAACGACCGAACCCACGAACTGCAGAAGTCGGCGTAGAAGTAGCGGCCCACCAGGGAGGGCGCTGACGGGCCCCTGTACACGTACCCACCTGTGATCGAGCATCCTTCGTCGTGCCCGTACTCATGGATCGGTAGTTCGAGTCCCGAAGAGTCACAGTCGCTCGTGCCGAAGCACGCCGTGCCCTCCATGGTGTTCCACCCGTAGTTCTCTCCGCCACCACTTCCGGGCGACTGGAAGGAGACCTCCTCGAGGGCGTTCTGCCCGACGTCCGCGATATAGAGTCCGCCGTCTTGCCGGTCGAACGAGAAGCGCCAGGGATTGCGCAGGCCGTAGACCCAGATCTCCGGTGCGGACGAGGGATCTCCGACGAACGGGTTGTCCGAGGGGACGACGTACGGCAGTGCTCCGTCGACGTCGATCCGGAGCATCGCACCGAGAAGGGTGGACCGGTCCTGCCCGTGTTCCAGTGGGTCACCGCCTGAGCCACCATCGCCCATGGCGATGTAGAGCATCCCGTCGGGCCCGAACGCGAGCTGCCCCCCATTGTGGTTCCCGAAGGGCTGAGGAATGGTCATCAGCACCGTGGCCGAGGCGGGGTCCGCCTCCAGGAGGGTATTGGGGGCGAGCGAGTATCGAACGATCCGCGTGTCGCCGTTCGTGTCCGTGTAGTTGACGTAGACGAACGCATGGGAGCGGTCGTCGGCAGGAACAAGGAAGTTCGGGTGGAACGCCACGCTCAGCAGACCTCGCTCTCCTCCGTCGCTCACCAGGTCGGTGATGTCGAGAAAGGGCATCGGTCGGAGTCCGTCGTCACGGGTGATGACGCGGATGCGACCGATCTGCTCGACGACCCACAGAATGTCGTCGACGGCGGAGGGAGCGGTCAGGAACACCGGCGACTGCAGCCCCTCGGCCACGATCTCGAGGGACCCGCCACCGGTGGGATCCGGGAAGGCTGGAGTGTCGTCGCACGCTGCGGACAGGACGCCCGCCGCCGCCAGCATCGGAAGTGCTCGGGCGAATTTGCCACGCGCGCACTTCCTCGTATCGTCTCCTGCACGAACCCTGCTCATGGTTCCACTATCTCACGACAAGGAGAGAGAGCCAAGTGTCATCAACCTGGGAGTACAAGCTCCTCACATCCAAGGACGCGGAATCTGGAGGGCTTCTGAAGGGCCGGGGGCGCGAACAGGTCGAAGCGTACCTCAACGACATTGGACGGCAGGGCTGGGAGATTGTCGATATCGATTTTGTCTCCATGGAGGGCAGCATCGGGCTGACGTCGTTTTCCGGGCTCGCGAAACGTCCCGTTGCCGGCGACTAGACCGGGTCCTTGAATCCGACCGATCGATGACTGTTGTCACAAAACGGCTTGTTCCGGGAAGCTCCGCAGCGACATAAAGCGACCCTGGGCTCTACGCAGACGGTCACGCCCGCGTGGTCTGTAATCTCGACGCGCCCACGGACGAACAGCGGACCGTTCGTCGCAGTCCTGACCGTGGGGGGACCGTCGAAGACCGGCTCCGGAGGACCGCCGTCCAGTCTTTCGTAGGTGAGTGCCCCTGACGGACATCGGTGAACGATGTCGGCAATCTCCGCGGCAGACGCCCTGTCCGGATCGATCCACGGACGTTTATCGACGTCGAAAACCGCCGGTAGCCCCCTGACGCAGGCTCCCGCATGAATACAACGCTTCGCTTCGAAGTGGACGACGATCCCGTTCGCTTCGTATGCCTTCTTTCGCGCCATGTGATCGCCTCGAGAGGTATGGTCGAGCAAGACTGCAATTCGGCATCGAACCGGTCAACCGCTTTGGGGACACCGGCTACCGGGCCGTCGGTTTCGAGTCCGACGGGCATGACGGGTGGTACACTGACGCGGGCGTGTGCATCGACCTGAACGGCGACGACGAACGCGAGGTGACGACCGAGATCGCCCACCATGGTGACGTGGTCCGATTCCCGTCGGGAAGCTACACATTGAGGCTCGACTACCCGTAGGTCCGCGGCTAGGATGTCGCGTGGATTGAAATCTCTACTTCGACGTGCCTCCAGAGGTCTACTGATGCGCCACCGTGCACTCGTCTCCGTTCTCCTGGCTCTCACAGCAACGCCCGTTCTTCTGACCGCTCAGACAGCCGACCAGGTAGCGGCCATCGCCCGTGAACTAGAGTGGCGTGAGGTAGGGCCGACCATCATGGGTGGGCGCATCTCGGATCTCGCAGTGGTCGAGTCCGATCCGTCCGTCTTCTATGTCGCGACGGCCACCGCCGGGATCTGGAAGACCGAGAATTCTGGGATCACCTTCGACCTGGTGTTCGACGGCGAAGCGACGTCTTCCATGGGAGATGTGACCGTCGCACCCTCGAATCCCAACGTCGTGTGGGCGGGCTCCGGTGAACCGCAGAACCGCCAGAGTTCACCGTGGGGCAACGGTGTGTACCGGTCCACGGACGCCGGAAAGACCTGGACACACCTCGGGCTAGCGAATACGCACCACATCTCGCGGATCCAGGTGCATCCCAGGGATCCGGATATCGCTTACGTGGCCGCGATGGGGCACCTCTGGGGCTCGAACCCGGAACGCGGTGTCTACAAGACGACGGACGGCGGCCAGAGCTGGGAGCAGGTGCTGTACATCGACGAGAACACAGGGACCATCGACCTGGTCATGGACCCGAATGACCCGCAGACCGTGTTCGCTGCCATGTATCAGAGACAGCGTCGGGCCTGGGGTTACAACGGAGGAGGCCCGGGTAGCGGAATCTTCCGAACCACGGACGGTGGTTCGTCCTGGGTCGAGCTCACGCATGGCCTGCCTGCAGCGGACAAGGGTCGAATCGGTCTCGACATCTACCGTCGAGACGGGAATCTGATTTGTGCGCTCGTGGAGGCGGATGCCCGGACGCCGGGAAGGCGCGGCGGCGGCGGACGAGGAGCTGCGAACCCCGACGCGAAGAACGGCGTCTACTGTTCGACGGATCGGGGCGAGACGTGGGAGCACCGGTCGACCACGAACAACAGGCCCATGTATTACTCCCAGATCCGCATCGATCCCAACGATCCGGAACGGATGTACCTCGGCGGTTCCGATCTGTTCAGGACCTCGGATGGCGGCAGGAACTTCACGAACGACGCGGCCGCTGGGGTCCATCTCGATCACCACGCCCTATGGATCAATCCTGAGAATTCAGATCATCTTCTCCTCGGGAGCGACGGCGGAGTCTCGATCAGCTGGGACAGATCGGATAACTGGTTCCAGTTCCGGAACCTGCCACTGGCACAGCTTTACGAGGTCGGCTTCGACATGCGCCAGCCGTATCACGTGTGTGGTGGTCTTCAAGACAACGGATCGTGGTGTGCCCCGTCCGACACCTGGTCCAATCAGGGCATCCGGACACGTGACTGGTACAACGTCGGCAGCGGCGACGGGTTCTTCACGGTGATGCACCCCACGATTCCCTCGCTGATGTTCGCGGAGTCGCAGGGCGGGAACCTCTCGAGGGTCGATCTGGAGACCGGTGAACGGGCCCGCATCCGTCCGATCGGTCGCCCCGGTGCGGACGGGCAGATGCCTGACCTCCGATGGAACTGGGACTCTCCGGTCATGCTGTCGACGCACGACGACAACACGGTCTATATCGGCGCGAACGTCCTCTTCAAGTCGACCGACCTGGGCCAGTCTTTCCAGGCGATCAGCGATGATCTGACCTATGCGATCGATCGGGAGTCCCTCCAGATCATGGGTGTTCCCGGGTCGGCTCCGCAGATGTCGCTCAACGATGGTCAGTCGACCTACGGGAATCTGACGGCGATCGCGGAATCGCCCCTCGATGCCAGTGTGCTCTACACGGGGTCCGACGACGGTCGCCTGCACGTCACCCAGGACGGTGGGGTTACGTGGACCGACATCACCGGGAACCTGCAGGATCTGCCCGCCAACACCTACGTCACCCGGATCGTGGCGTCCGGGGGTTCCGCCGGAACGGTTTATGCGGCCTTCGATGGTCACCGCTCAGACGACTTCGCCGCTTATGTCTACGTGAGTGACGACTTCGGTGGGGCTTGGCGGAGGATCACCAGCGGGCTTCCAGCGATTTCCGTGAATGCACTCGCGCAGCATCCTGACAACGAGAATCTCCTCTTCGTCGGCAACGAGATCGGGATCTACGTCTCGGCCGATGGCGGAGAACAGTGGGTGCGGATGGAGAGCAATCTTCCCACCGTGCCGGTCGACGATATCAAGATCCATCCCCGAGAAAACGACGTGATCGTGGGGACGCACGGTCGCGGCATCTGGATTCTGGACGATGTCGGGCCGCTCGAGCACCTGTCGACAGCCGTCATGGCGGCGAACGCGCACGTGTTTCCGATTCGCCGGGCCACATCGTACAACGCCTACACGCCGCAGGGTTGGACGCCGGGCATCTACTCGGCACCGAACCCGCCGGCCGGTGCCCGCATTCGCTATCATCTGGCCACCGAATCTGAAGACGTGTCGCTCAAGGTGACCGACGCCATGGGCAGCCCGATCCGGACCCTGGAAGCGAGCGGTGAAGCTGGCTTCCATGAGGTCATCTGGGACCTGCGGTTGGTCGAGAACGACGCGAACGGTGAGTCGATGTCTCCCGGTCCGCGGGTCATGCCCGGCACGTACCTGGTCGAGTTGACCACGGGCACGGAGATCGTCCAGTCCGAGGTCACCGTCCAGATGGACCCACGGGTCGAACTGGGCAGGCGCGACATCATGGCCCGCCATCTCGCCATGCTCGAGTCTTATCGACTGTCCGGCCCCGTCGACGCGGCGGAAGACGCCATGAGTGCGATGAGCGACCAGCTCGACGAGGTGGAAGCGTTGATGGAGGCTGCCGGCACGGAGTCCGTGGCGCTGACGGACGAGATTGCAGCCATCAAGCAGAGCCTCGATGAGCTCGAGGAGGCGTTGGGTGACGCCTCCGATGGAGCCGGTGCCTGGTCCGGGATACAGCGAGTGAGCGCACTACCCACCGCGGATGCTCTCTGGCAGATCGAGCAGTCCTGGGAACTCGTCCCTCCGATCATCGAGCGGATCAACGACGTGATCGTACGCCAGATGCCAGCGCTCCTCGAACAGGTCTATGCGGACCCGGTCCGGCCCGACGCGGGGGATCCGGTCCCCATGCCACGGCGCGGCGGGTGAGGGTCGAGGTCCACATCGAGGGCACCTGACCGCCCGGCCGGCCCGTCATTGACCCGGCCGGGGGGTCGCGCCATCGTTCTTTGGAACGACTCAGGTGGAGACAGAAACGGATGCCGAAGTTCGTGATCACGACGACGACGACAACCACCGACCAGGCTACTGGCCGCGGGGCTGCGTGCGTCGGTTAGTCTGAGTCGAGACCGAACGCCAAGCGCGGCCCCCGGACCACGGGAGCCGCGCTTTTTTCATGGCCCGTGGGGACCCAAGTTCCATCCCTCGGAATCCAGTTACGGAAGAACGAAATCATGTCCAGCGAACAGATTAAGATCACGCTCCCCAATGGGGACGTTCTGGAAATGGCGGCCGGTTCCACGGCCGGAGATGTGGCAGCGTCGATCGGGCCAGGCCTCGCCAAGGCGGCGCTGGCCGGCGTGGTCAACGGCGAAACCGTCTCGCTCATGGAGCCCATCTCGGAGGACGCCGAGATCAGGATTCTCACCGCGAAGGACAAGGACTCCCTCGCCGTGCTGCGGCACTCGGCGGCACACATCCTGGCGACGGCGGTTCGAGAGTTGCGCCCCGGAGCCGGAATCGGATTCGGGCCTGCCATCGACGACGGCTTCTACTACGACTTCGAGGTTGATGCTCCGTTCACGCCCGAGGATCTCGAGGCGTTCGAAAGAAAGATGACGGAGGTCGCGAATGCCGATCAGTCATTCGCGCGACGACAGGTCTCGAAGGAGGAGGCGCGAGAGCTTTTCAGCGACGATCCGCTCAAACTGGAGCGGCTCGAGGAGTTCTCGGATGACGAGGTGATCACGGTCTACGAAAACGGGCCGTTCCTCGACCTCTGCAAGGGCCCGCACCTGCGGAGTACGTCGGGACTGAAGCACTTCAAGCTCCTTTCCGGTGCAGGTGCCTATTGGAGAGGGGACGAGAAGCGGCAGATGCTTCAGCGCATCTATGGGACGGCTTTTCACAGCAAAGCAGACCTCGAAGAGCACCTCGTCCGGCTCGAGGAGGCCAAGCGCCGCGACCACAGGGTTCTCGGTAAGGAACTCGACCTGTTCAGCATCCAGGAGGAGGTCGGAGCCGGCTTCATCCTGTGGCATCCACGGGGCGCAATCGTCCGGCACACGGTCGAGGAGTACCTGAAGGCCAAGCTCCTCGACAACGGGTACGACCTCGTCTATTCGCCGCAGATCGCATCTGAAGAGCTGTACAAGATCAGCGGACACCTCGAGGTGTTCGAAGAGAACATGTTCCCGGCCATGGACGACGACGGCACGCGCTTTCGCATGAAGCCGATGAACTGTCCGCATCACTTCATGATCTATGGCACGCAGACCCGCTCTTACCGGGACCTCCCGATCCGGTTCGCCGAGCTGGGTACGTGTTACAGGTACGAGCGTTCGGGAACGTTGCACGGGATGCTGCGCGTGCGCTGCTTCACGCAGGACGACGCCCACATCTTCATTCGCCCCGATCAGATCGGAGACGAATATGATCGCCTCCTCGACCTGGCCGACGAGCTGCTACACGTCTTCGGGTATGAGTACAACGTTTCACTCGGCACGAGGCCCGAGAAGGCAATCGGGGACCCGGTGGTCTACGATGAGGCCACAGAGGCCCTGCGCGGCGTGCTCAAACGGCGTGGAATGGAATACGAGGAAGAGGTCGGTGGCGGCGCCTTCTACGGACCGAAGATCGACGTCAACGTGGTCGATGCGATCGGACGGCAGTGGCAGGGCGGAACGTTCCAGCTCGACTTCCAGATGCCCGAGCGTTTCGGTTTGGAGTACATCGGTTCGGACAATCAGGCGCACAAGGCGGTCGTCATCCACCGAACGCTGCTCGGCTCGATGGAGCGTTTCGTCGGAGGCCTGATCGAGCACTACGGCGGTGCGTTTCCCACATGGCTGGCGCCCGAGCAGGTTCGCGTCCTACCGGTGGGCGAACAGTGGACGGAGAGTGCCGAGGCCCTCTGTGCTCAGCTCGGTGAGGCCGGAGTTCGCGCGTCCGTCGCGCCACGGGAGACGCTCGGTTATCGGATCCGCGAGGCGGAAACGCTCAAGGTCCCATACATGTGCGTGGTCGGAGAGCGAGAGGCCGCCGACGGCACCGTCGCCGTCCGAAAAAGGGGTGCCGGTAAGAAGCAGGACGTCATGAGCCGGGATGACTTCGTGGCGATGATCGTCGAAGAGATCGCGACCAGGGCGCTGGGCTGACGAGGTCGCGAAACGGCCGGTGGAGCCGTTGACCTTCACCGGCCGTTGAAACATCTTTTCGGTCCACTCTCGGGTGGGAAAAAAATTAGGAAGCGGGCTGCGCTGACCGGCGGCTCCACCTTCAGGGCTCTTCGGAGCCGCCTCGAGGGTCGCACGGGTCGATGCGCGACGATGCAGTTGCGTGTCCATCCCGGTCGCGGCTCGAGCTATTGTCTCGGGCCATTTTGTTTTCAGGATGCTGAACCGAGGGCCTGGAGGCTCTCGCACAAACACTTCATCGGAGGTAGAGGAAATCAGCGACAAACGAGCCCGTGTCAACGACCAGATCAGGATCAGCCCTGTGCGGCTCATCCAGGACGATGGCGAGCAGATCGGCATCGTTTCCATCGACGAGGCCCGGGAACGGGCCACGGCGCGAGGAATGGATCTCGTCGAAGTAGCGGCAGAAGCCCGCCCGCCCGTGGTCAAGATGATGGACTACGGCAAGTACAGGTACGAAGAGGCCAGGGCCACCCGCGAGGCGCGGAAGAAGCAGCACACGATCAAGGTGAAGGAAGTGAAGTTCCGCCCAGGGATTGAAGACCATGACTACAAGTTCAAGGTAGGCCATGCTCGACGCTTTCTGGACGAAGGCAACAAGGTCAAGCTGACGATGATGTTTCGGGGTCGTCAGGTGACCCACCCGGAAATCGGGTTGGAGGTGCTGTCCCGGGTAACGCAGGATCTGGAAGACCTGGGCCAGGTGGAGTCGCACCCGAACATGGAGGGGAGGATCATGTCGATGGTCCTCGCCCCGTTGAAGACCTGATAGTACGGACTGAATTACGACCCGAGTGGATCGGGGACGAACGGAGTAGTAGATCCAATGCCGAAGATGAAGACGCACCGCGGGGCTGCGAAGCGGGTCAAGAAGACCGGCACCGGCAAGCTGAAGCGGATGCGCGCCTACAAGAGTCACATCCTGACGAAGAAGACGCAGAAGCGTAAGCGGCGTCTCCGGAAGCCGGATCTCGTCGCGAAGGGTGACGCGAAAAGGCTGCACAAGATTCTACCCTACGGCTCATAGGAGGGACTGATGCCACGTGCCACCTCCGCCGTAGCGCGGAATAATCGTAAGAAGAAGATCTTCAAGGCTGCCAAAGGATACTTCGGTGGCCGGAAGAACCTGTACCGCACCGCAAAGGACGCGGTCGAGAAGGGTTGGGAGCACGCCTACCGGGACCGCAAGAAGAAGAAGCGGAACTTCCGGAGGCTCTGGATCACGCGCATCAACGCGGCTGCGCGCCAGCACGATATGTCCTACTCCCGATTCATGAATGGACTGAAGGAGGCCGGGGTTGAGTTGGATCGGAAGGCGCTCGCCGATCTAGCGGTTCACAACCCCGAGGCGTTTAGCGCCATCGTGGACCGGGCCAAGGAGGGTCTGGCCGCGAAGGCCTGATCTGACGTTCCAACCTTCCATCGCCAGGTCCGAAGGGCTCTGCGGCTTAGGCCGTAGGGCCCTTCTGCATCCGCGACCCACGCGACTCAAACTTCGTATCCGATGACAGACGAAAGCCCGATCGTTGCGCTCGAAGCCCTGGAGGCCGAAGCACTCGCTGCGATCGCCCAGGCCCTGGACGCAGATGCCCTGGAGGACGCCCGCGTCACATACCTCGGGCGAAGCGATGGTCGAATATCGTCCATCCTCAGGGGCTTGGGCCAACTCCCCCCGGAGGAGCGCCCCGGTGTGGGCCAGGCCGCGAACCGGGTGAAGGGTGTCGTTTCCGCGGCGCTCGAGAAGAGGCTGGCCGAGGTCAGCGGTCCGTCGTCCCGTTCGGGTGAGGACCTGACGATGCCTTCGCGCGGGCCCTGGAAGGGAGGTCTGCATCCGATTACCCAGGCGGTGGACGAGATTTGGCACATCTTCCGCGACCTGGGCTTCTCCCGCGCTCGTGGTCCCGAGGCCGACACGGAGTGGTACAACTTCGAGGCCCTGAATACTCCGCTCGATCATCCAGCGGCGGACGAGCAGGACACGCTCTACCTGGTCGACTCGGTCTTGTTGCGCAGTCACACCTCTCCGGTGCAGATGCGGACGATGGAGAAGTACGATCCACCGATCCGGATCATCGCGCCGGGTTGGGTCTATCGGCGCGATACCTACGATGCGACGCACACCCCGGCGTTCATGCAGATCGAAGGGCTCGTGATCGACGAGGACATCACCTTCGTGGATTTCAAGGCTACCTTGGCCGAATTCGCGCGTAGATACTGGGGCCCGGACACTCAGGTCCGTTTTCGGCCCTCGTTCTTCCCGTTCACGGAACCGAGCGCGGAAGTCGATGTGAAACGCGTGATTACGCGGCCGGACGGATCGCGTGAAGAGACGGATTGGCTCGAGATCATGGGGGCCGGAATGGTCGACCCCGCCGTGATCGAGAACGCCGGTTACGATCCGGAGCGTTACACGGGGTGGGCGTTCGGCATGGGGCCCGCCCGGATTGCGATGTTGAAGCACGGGGTCGACGACCTCCGAACCTTCTTCGAGAACGACGTCCGCTTCCTGGGACAATTCACCACATGAACGTCTCTACCCGATGGCTCAAGGACATGGTCGACGGCCTCGAGGGCACGCCCGAGGAACTCGCCGACCATTTGGCGCTCCGCGGCGCGCCGGTCGAGGACATCTCGTCGCCCGGGGCTTCGCTAGGTGATGTCGTGATCGCCCGGGTCGTTTCCGCGCAGCAGCACCCCAACGCGGACCGGCTGTCCGTGTGCGAGGTGGACGGAGGAGACGGTCTCGTACAGGTCGTTTGCGGGGCACCGAACGTGAAGGGCGGGGCGTACTATCCGTTCGCCCCGGTCGGCGCTGTCCTGCCCGGAGACTTCAAGATCAAGAAGGCCAAGATTCGAGGTGAAGTGTCGCAGGGTATGTTATGCTCCGCCAAGGAGTTGGAGCTCGGAGGCGATCATGACGGGATCCTCGAACTTCAAGGGGAGTTCACTCCGGGTGAGGCGTTCGTTCCGGCCCTCGGCCTGGACGACGCAACGCTGGACGTCGAGGTCACGTCGAACCGTGGTGATCTTCTCTCCCACGTGGGCATCGCCCGTGAACTCGCCTCGGAGGGACACGGCTCCGTGGTTCTGCCGGCGATCCCCGGCGATCCTGGCCTCACGCTCGACTACGTGGTTGATCCCGCACGCGTGACCGCCGGAGATGTGTCGATCCAAATCGATGATCCCGACCTCTGCACTCAGTATCTGGGCGCAGTAATCCGGGGCGTCACGGTGGGTCCGTCGCCCGCCTGGCTCCAGGAACGTCTGAGAGGGGCGGGTGCCCGTCCGATCAACAACGTGGTCGATGCGACCAACTACGTGATGCTCGAACTAGGCCAACCCCTCCACGCGTTCGACCTGAATCGGCTCGCCGGCCCTGGGATCGTGGTGCGTAGAGCCGGTGCGTCGGAGCCGACCTTCACCACGCTGGACGACGAAAAGCGTGATCTGACCACCGAGATGCTCATGATCTGCGATGCCGATCGGCCTGTCGCGATCGCAGGAGTCATGGGTGGGCTCGACTCCGAGGTCTCGGACGATACCACGGACGTGTTGCTCGAATGCGCTCTTTTCGACCCGAAGTCGATCCGAGCGACCCGGAAAGCACTCGTGATGTCGACGGATGCGTCGTATCGATACGAGCGGGGGGTCGACCCGGAGAACCTGCGGCGCGCCGTAGAGCGTTGCGCGGCCATCATCGTTGCCACCGCAGGCGGAGAAGTGGATGGTCCCGTCCTGGATTGTTGCCCGGTGACGTTCGAGCCCCAGACCGTGGATCTTCGGCTGTCTCGGATCGAGCGTCTGCTCGGGATTCCCTTCGAGGCCGACTACGTCACGGAACTGCTCACTCCACTCGGCCTCGAGGTCCAGGGACAGAGTGAGGGTACCCTCCACGTGCGCGTCCCGGGATATCGAAGCTATGACGTCACGCGTGAGGTCGATCTGATCGAAGAGGTGGCTCGGACCCATGGGTACGACGCCTTCCCGGACCATCTCGGGCCGGCACGGCCCGGATCCGTTCCGGATCATCCGCTCTTCCTGCTCGAGGACGAGCTCAGGGCAGCGATGGCGGCACGAGGCTTCTTCGAGGCGCACACTCCGGCCTTCGCCCCTCCAGGTGAGGGAGACGTCGAGGTGGCGAACCCCAGGTGAGGGAGACGTCGAGGTGGCGAACCCTCTGGCTGCGACCGAGCCGTTCATGCGTTGGTCGCTTCTACCGGCCCTCCTGCGTCGGGTCGAGTACAACCTCGCCCGAGGCAATCGGGACCTTCGTCTCTTCGAGATCGGCACCGTCTTCCACCGAGCAGGTCCAGGTGAGCCCCCACGGGAAGAGACGCATCTGGCTGCGGTTCTCACGGGCAGGAGGGAACCGCCACACTGGTCTCGCGAGGATTCCGCATTCGAGATCTGGGACCTGAAGTCCGTCATGGAGTATGTGACCGCCCGCGTAGTCGGACCCATGGGGTCTGTGGTTTGGTGACCGATTCCACAGGTACGACCGTGGGGTACGGCGGCAGGGTCAAGGACGAGGCCGTGGACATGCCGGTGTGGGCCGGCGACGTCTGGGTGACCGAAATCACCTTCCCGACTGATGCGCGTGAGGTCCCGGCGGTCACGTTCGAGGCGCTGCCCCAATTCCCGGCGGCGGAGAGGGACCTCGCCCTCTTCGTGCCTGACGGCGTGGGTGCCGAAGCAGTGTCCGAAGTAATCCATCGGGCATCCGGCAAGGACCTCGAGTCCATCGAGCTTTTCGATCGCTACACAGGTGAAGGCGTGCCCGACGGTACCCGCTCGCTGGCCTTCCGCTTGCGCTTCCGGTCGGCGAAGCGGACCCTGAAGGACAAGGAGGTCGATCGCAGCGTGAACGCCGTCCTGAAACGGCTCGAGGAGGAAGTCGGTGTCAAAGCCCGCGGATAACGGGGGAGCCCCGGAGCAAGCGGCCTTCGCAGCGCTCGAAGGGGCTGTGGGCCAAGCTTTGAAGCGCCTGGAAGACATGTCGGCACGGGCGAAAGCCGCAGAGGCGAAGGGCGCTGAACTGTCCGAGCTCGTGAAGCGGTTCACGGGCGACGAAGCCGAAGCCGGGCGGATGCTCACGCGCCTGAAGCGACTAGAGGACGAGAACACGGACCTCCGCCGTCGGCTCGATGAAGGCAGGGCGGGTGTCGACAGGATGATCGCGCGGATCCGCTTTCTGGAGAATCAGGGATGAGCACGGGCAAGACATCGGTCACGGTCCGGATCGCCGGCGAAGAGCACACCATTCGTGCCAGCGCGGAGCCTAGCTACACCCGCCGTTGCGCGAAGCTGGTGGACGACCGGATTCACGAGATCCGCGTTCAGGCGGGCCTCATCGAAGGCCACAAGGCGGCGATTCTGGCCGCGCTTTCGATCGCGGACGAGTTCTTCCAGGCCCAGGACGAACTGGACCAGATCCGAAGTGACCTCAGCGACCGAGCGTCCAAGCTCGCTGGACGAATCGAGAAGGCGCTGCCGGACACGGACGGCTGAGGGTGGGGTCCGCTTGCGCGGGCCTTCGCACGCATCCTATTCTCACCCGTTACATAAACGCTCACCTTCGGCCGTTCATCGGTCGATTTTGGAGTACCATACATGATCACCCCGCCCACTATCGCGGCGGCGGCGGTCGGACTCGTCTTGGGGGCGCTGATCGGTTTCGTGATCGCGCGAAATCGTGAACGGGCGCGACAAGAACTAGAGAAGGCGAAGGGACAGGACGAGGCCTCCCGCATCCTCCAGCGGGCTGAAAGCGAAGCCGAGAACACACGCAAAGCGGG
>JBDGVT010000020.1:0-32916 GCA_039585495.1 Gemmatimonadota bacterium
TGATTCCGTCGTGAAACTCGACCGTGGTGCTGTCCGCGAAGGACTTGAAGCCCTGAACCTTGAGGGACTTGAGCTTCATCCGGCCAGAACCAGCCCCAGTACAGCAGCAACGGCCGCTGCGACGATGACGAACAGGGCCATCTTGGCCATCCCACCCGAGGCCTTGCTCGCATCCTGCGTGCGGTCCGGCTCCGACGGCCCACCGCGGGACTTGGCGCCCCCTCCGGAGCGTCCGGTCACGGCCCGAACGAGCGGTTCGATGTCCCGTACGACGGACGGTGGCGCGTCGCCTTCAGGACCGATCACCACGATGTCGGATGCGGACCCCAGGAATGCGGCGGCGCCGCTATCGCCATCACGGACGTAGAGCATCATGGTGACGCCCGCCTCCGCCATCCCCGCGGAAATGCGGTGCCAACGTGAACTGCGCACGACGGACTGAGGGTCCGCGACCGGAGTTCCCGCCGAGATAATGAACAGGTTCCCGTCACCAAGGGGCTGCGAAACGCGCGCCACGGAAGCTCCGTAAAGGGTCACGTCGCTCAGACCCTCTCGGTTAGGGAGACCGGCCGCCACATGGAGACTCGGTTCCTCCAGCCCGCCATCCACGAGAATCAGTCTGTGCCCCTGGCCACTCCAGGAACGCGCCAGACTGAGCGCCCCGTCGGCCGCCCACCCTTCGGAAACAGCCCGCTCGGACGCCACCAGCACCACGACCCTTCCGGGTCCTGCGGGTGCTGCGACGTCCTCAATGGGCTGCCAATCGGGAAGTTCGGCCATCAAACGGTGTGGGAGTAACGGGGACGCTGAACCGCGCCTCGCTCTTACGGAGGCGGCTTAACTTAGAGTCGACAAGGCGCTGCGGCAAATCTTACCGAAACGCCGAAAGTGCAGGCTTGTCGCGGCTTTTCGCCCCTCCCGGTCGTCGACCGAGAGCGATGCGAACTCAATCCTCCGGAGCCTCCCACCGCGGAGCATCTCCCCAGAGATTCTCGAGCTGATAGAACTGACGTGCCTGTGGGTGGAACACGTGCACAATGAAGTCCACGTAGTCCAGAAGTACCCATCGTCCGCCCCGGATTCCCTCGATGTGTTCGGGACGGACTCCATCTTTCTTGAGTTCGTCGACCGTGTGGTCGGCGATCGCCTTCACCTGGACATCAGAGGTGCCTTCGGCGATCACGAAGAAGTCGGTCGCTGTTGAAATGCCGCGCAGGTCGAGGATCACCACGTCCTGCGCCTTCAATTCCAACGTCAATTCGGCTGCGCGAACGACTTCCGAGGGGAAACCGTCTGGATCCGGGACTGGGAGACTCACAACGTCCCTCAGCCTTCTTCCGGCTCGACGTTGATCTCGATCTCGACAGTCACGTCCCCATGCAGGCGAATGCGGACGTTGCTCACGCCGATCGCCTTCAGCGGCTCGTCCATCTGAACAGCCTTCTTTTCGAGCTCGAAGTCGAGGCTCCCGGATGCCTGCTCGATGATGTCCGCAACGGTCACCGAACCGAACAGCTTGCCGTCTTCACCCGCACGCTCCGTGAACGTGAGCGACATCCCTTCCAGCTGCGAGGCGCGCCGACGCGCTTCGAGGAAGTCACGCCGAGATCGTTCCTCTGCCTTGGCCTGCTCTTCCTCCAGTCGCTTCATGTTGGCGTCACTCGCCACGTACGCGAGGCCCTGCGGGATCAGGTAATTGCGACCATATCCCGCCTTCACCTGCACGACCTGGCCGATCTCACCCAGGTTTTCGACCGACTGCTTCAAAATGAGCTTCATGATTCCTCCTGCTTGAGTCTCAAGCGGCCAGTTCACCCACGCGCGTGCGCAGGTCCAGCCACGTATCTGCCATTCCTATGATCACTGCGAACCCCAATACGACCCCCGGCGCCAGGAGGAGTCCGAGTCCGAACATCGTATAGCTGATCAACGAGAGTCCACCGCTCACGAAGAGCACTACGCCGGCCCCTCTGAGCGCATACAACGCCCCCATGAAGACCGCGAGGTTGGCCCCGAGACGTGTCACCGCGTCCCCCAGCTGTGACGCGAGCAACACGAGACCCGCAATCAGCAACCAGACGAGATGATCGTTGAAGCCGAAGCGGCTCACCGGGCTTAGCGCCACGTCCTCTTTTTCCACCAGCCGTGAATACAGCCACCAACTCACGGCGAGCGCGGCCAACGACTCCAATCCCACCATCGCGGGAAACACGGCGGTCTGCAGCTCCAGCGTCTGGTAGATGGCGCTCGCTACCGCCGGGGGAAGGGCCTCCCCCTCCCGCAAGACCACCAAAGCCTCTGTCCATGTCGCAAAGCCCGCCTGCAGACGATCGGTCACACTCCAGTCGATCGATGCCCACGCGTTCGCCCGCACCGCGAAGAGCCCCGCCCAAACGATCGTGGACATCGCGAGCGCACTCAGGGTACGAGAGGTTAGACGCCAGGTCGGCGCTACCAGCGTGATCCCCACGAACGCGCCACCCAGCACGACAGCCCACGCTCGCTCCGCGAACCACAGCGCGTCGCGGACACCGAACAACATCATGAACGCCGCGAGCACGGCGACTACAACTACCGCATTTCCCGGTACACGACGCAGCAGCAGCAGGCCGAACAGAGGCACCGCGATGAGCACCGTCGGCTGTATCACCGACGTACCCAGCGTGAACGCGAACAGCGCGAGCGCTCTGCGCCATCCCCGACCGTCCTCTACCGTGGCCGTGCCTTCCATCGTGCCCGCGTCAGCCGTCGTTCCGCCGCGTGTACGGCAGGAGCGAAAGGTATCGAGCACGCTTGATCGCACTCGTGAGTCGGCGCTGGAAGGCCGCGGTGACCTTCGTCGTCCGCTTGGGCAGGATCGAAGTTTGAAAGCGTTGCCACGTCCTTGTAGTTGAGCATGAGAATGCGTGGCCCCTCCATACGACGGCGCCGACCGCGCGATCCTTGGAACTCGGGCGGCGAGTTCGCCGGCTCTGCTTCCTCACCTTCCTCATCAGACTCCGGGGAGCGAGGCTCATCGTCCTCGTCGTCATCATCGTCATCCGCGCGAGGACGGACGGGCTCTTCGGCCATGACGGAGTGCCCCGTCGTGGGCTCACCCTCGTTCAAGACGAGCAGATACCGCATCACCTCGCCATCGAGTTTGAGCAGTCGCTCGAATTCCGGCAGAGCCTCGGCCGCCGCTGTGAACTGCGCGACGACGTAGTAGCCCGTCGTGAGCTTGTTGATCGGGTAGGCAAGCTGTCGGCCTCCCCAATGGTCGACGGCGGAGATTTCGCCGCCCTGGGCGGTCGCGAGCTTGTGGAAAGCTTCGAGCTTCGCCGTAACGGCGCCCTCGTCGAGCGCCGGGTCGAGGATGTACACTACCTCGTAGAGCCGCATGATCGTTCCCTCGGTCCGTGAGTCTGGTAACGGGCTCCGTCTAGCGGACGCTTCGACTGCGGCGACAGCGTCCAACGGAGCGGGATGGTTGTCTGCGCCCTGAGGCGCGGCGAAAAAGCTAGCGAAACGCCGTGTTCGTTGGAAGTCGCACTGGGCTTGGGCCTGGCCTCGATCAGAGAATCAAATCGCGATCGCGTTCTGCACTGCCCTGATCAGGTCCGGGTGCCGTTCGTACCCCCATCGCGCTTCATCAACGTCGATTCTCTCGCGATTGGTATGGGCATAGCGCTCCTCACCGGGAGCGAAGCCGATCGTGGGAACGCCATGCACGCCACACGACCACCCCCCATCGGTCGCGAACTGCCATGGCCGTATTACCGCGGCCCCCGCGCCGTCCCGTCGACCAACCGCTTCGGCCGCCGCGAGAACCATGGGGTCGTCCCCCGCCATCAGGAAGCCGGGCGTCAGGAGATTCCGATCCTCCATGAGCCCGGTATACGTCGTCTGGTGCTCGCCGGCCATCCGGACCTCCCAGGACAGTCCATCCGGAAGCGTCTCCACTCGAGCGCCGACCGCCTGACGTACCCGCGCCATGAGCGACTCGTCGTCGTCTCCCGGGAGGATTCGCCAGTCAATCGTGATGACGGCCGAATCGGGGATCACGTTTCGGCTCTGCGGAAGGACGTCGATCATGGTTGCGATCAGACTGGAACGACCGAGGATGGGGTCGGACTCCTGATCGTCCTCGAGGTCTCTGATTCCAGCGAGTACGTCGCCGACGACGTCGAGCGCGTTGCGGGCAGCCGAGGGGACGCTGGCGTGACCCGCGCGGCCGGTGATCGCCACCTCGACCTCGGCCCGTCCGCGGTGTCCGATACACACATCTCCGTGCGTCGCCTCACCGATAATCACCACACCGGGATCGACCTCTCCCGACTCCATGAGGTGCTTCATGCCCAGCCCGCCTCGCTCCTCCAGTACGGTGTGCGCCACGATTACGTCGCCCGGGGCGTCGCCGATCATGGACGCGGCGGCATAGGTCTGGATCGCGAGAGGCCCTTTGATGTCCATCGCGCCACGACCGTGCAGGAATCCGTCGCGGATTTCGCCAGAGAATGGCGGTACCTCCCACTCGTCGTGTGCACCCTCAGCCACGACGTCCATGTGACAGTTGAGCAACGCAGCCGGGGCGTCACCGCGCCCTCGGGCCACACCGATCACGTTTCCGGCGGCATCGGTGCGGATGTCCTCCAGGCCGAGCGCCTCCATCTCCTGGATGACCCTCGCTGCGACGTCACCTTCCTGGCCCGAAAGACCGGGGATGCGGATGAGGTCGGCGGCAAAGGCCATCGCATTCTCGAACGTCGTTTCACGAGCCATCAGTGGATCCTCCCACATTGTGAAACGGGTGGCCAACCCTCCCGGTCGGCCACCCGTACACCATCGTTCACGTCATCCCTACCGCGCCGGTCCGATCAGGCGATGAACCACGGAGCCAGCACGAGGGACACGACACTCATCAACTTGATGAGGATGTTCAGGGACGGACCGGACGTGTCCTTGAAGGGATCGCCAACCGTGTCCCCGACGACCGCAGCTTTGTGCGGATCGGAACCCTTACCCCCGTACGCCCCGCCCTCGATGTACTTCTTCGCGTTGTCCCACGCGCCACCCGCATTGGCCATGAACAGCGCCATCAGAACACCCGTCACGGTCGCGCCGGCGAGGAGCCCACCGAGTGCCTCCACGCCCAGGATCTTACCGACGAACACCGGCGCGAGCACCGCCGTTACGCCGGGAAGAATCATCTCCCGAAGTGCTGCCTTCGTGGAGATATCCACACAACGAGCCGAATCGGGCTTCGCGGTGCCTTCCATGATGCCCGGAATCTCGCGGAACTGACGGCGTACCTCCTCGACCATGCCTGCCGCCGCGCGACCCACCGCAGTCATCGTCAGAGCTGCGACGAAGAACGGCAGCGTGCCTCCGAGCAACAGACCGATCACCACCATCGGATCCACGATGTTGATACCGGTTTCCGCCAGGCCGACCTTCGTCGCGTACGCGGAGAAGAGCGCCAACGCGGTGAGCGCGGCCGACCCGATGGCGAAACCCTTCCCGATGGCGGCGGTAGTGTTTCCGATCGCGTCGAGCGAGTCGGTAATCGCGCGAGTTTCCGGTCCAAGGCCACTCATCTCGCTGATGCCCCCGGCGTTGTCCGCGATCGGACCGTACGCATCGACCGTCATGGTTACGCCGACCGTGGCCAGCATGCCTACAGCCGCGATACCGATGCCGTATAGGCCGGCGAAGCTGAACGACACGGCGATCGCGACACAGATCAGAATCACCGGAATGACCGTCGACTCCATGCCGACCGCGAGGCCCGTAATGATGTTCGTCGCAGCCCCGGTCTGGCTCGCTTCCGCGATGCGATCGACCGGCTTCGCGGAGGTGTAGTACTGCGTCACCATCCCGATGAGCACGCCAGCCATCGTGCCGGCAACGATCGCGATCCACGGACCGCTCACCGGGTAGCTCTCGCCGGCGAACGTGATGCCCATGCTCTGAACGACGAAGTACATGATGCCCAGGAAGAGCGCGCCCGCGATCCAGGTCGTGCCGTGAAGCGCGTGCGCAGGATCACGCTTCTCGAGCGTCTTCATGGCGGCGATCCCGACCAGCGAGCATACCAAACCGACCATGACCGTCATGATCGGCAGTGCGATCGCGGCTGGCCTGCTACCGACGAGCGCCGGAGTTGACGCAGCGATCGCGATCGTCGCAACCATCGAGCCGACATAGGACTCGAAGATGTCCGCACCCATGCCCGCGACGTCACCGACGTTGTCGCCCACGTTGTCGGCGATCGTTGCCGGGTTCCGAGGATCATCCTCCGGAATTCCAGCTTCGACCTTCCCGACCAGATCCGCGCCGACGTCCGCCGCCTTGGTGAAGATCCCTCCACCGACACGGGCGAACAGGGCGATCGAACTCGCGCCCATGGCGAAGCCCGATACGATCTCTGCGAACGCTGAGAACTCCTCAGAGCTGCTCGCGGTCGCTCCGAACACGAAGTAGAGAACCCCGAGTCCGAGCATCCCGAGGGCGGCCACCGCCAGGCCCATGACCGCACCACCGAAGAAGGCGATGCGCAACGCCTTGCCCTGCCCATGATCATTCGCCGCGGCCGAGGTGCGGGTGTTGGCACGCGTCGCGGCCTTCATGCCGGCGAAGCCGGCGGCCACGGAACTCAGGGCGCCGAAGACATAGGCTCCCGCCGAGATCCAGCCGATCGCCATGCCGAGCAGGATCGCGACCAGAGCGACGAAGCCGGCCAGAACCGTGTACTCTCGCCGCAGAAACGCCATCGCCCCATCGTGGATCTGCTCACCCAGATCGACCATGGTCTCGTTGCCCGGATCCTGCTTCTTCACGTAGCCGTAGATACCGCCCGCGATGCCGAGGCCCACCAGGCCGAGCAGCCAGGCGAATCCGGTTAAGTCGACGAAATTCATCGAATCAATCTTCCTCTGGTTCGTACTGCCATGTCGGTTCTTGCGATCACTATCGGTTGAAGCGGTTCATCGCCGCCTCGATTCCCTCCGCAACCCAGACCTCGACGGCCTCGGTCAAGCCGGGAAGCAAATCAACAACCAGGCCCTCGTCATCCTCTGGCATCGGCGACAACACCCAGTCCGAGAGATCCTCACCCTCGGGCTTTTGGCCGACGCCGATCCGGAGTCGGGCATACTCGTTCGACCGGAGCGCACCCGCGATCGATTTCAATCCGTTGTGTCCCCCGGGCCCGCCTTCAGGCCGAAACCTGACCCGCCCTACATCGAGCGCCGCGTCATCGATTACCACGAGCAGGTCTGTCGTGGGATCGAAACCCTCGACTTCACCCAGGGCTCTGAGTGCCTGTCCGCTACGGTTCATGTATGTAGTGGGCTTCATGAGTCGCACCTCGGCTTCACCCACCCATCCCTCGCTGACAAACGCTCGTCCCTCGCGCCGAAAGGCTCCGAAGTCCCAGTCGAATGCCAGACGGTCGACCAGCCACCAGCCCACATTGTGACGGGTGGCGTCGTACTCGGGCCCGGGATTCCCGAGCCCGATCACGACTTTCATGCCGCGGAACGCTCAGCGAACCGCTCAGCTCTCGTCTTCGCCGCTGTCGCCGGCATCGGACTCTTCTGCTGGGGCCCCACCTTCGATTGGCAACCCATCCTCTCCGAGCTCAGCTTCCGCCGTCGTGACGACCTCTTCCGCCCTCGGCTGCGAGATCGAGCAGATCGTGTTCTCGAGAGCGATCCTGACCTCGACGCCTTCGTCGAACGTAAGGTCGGAGATGTGAAGAACGTCGTGCAGGTCCAGATGGCTGATGTCGACTTCGATCGACTCCGGAATCTTCGACGGGATGCATCGCATAGGCAGATCGTGAATGATCTGCTCGATCACGCCGCCACTCAGCTTCACACCCACCGGGACTCCGACCAGGTTCACCGGCACTTCGACGTCCACCGCGACACCCTTGGTGATCCGTAGGAAGTCGACGTGGAGAATGTTGGCCTTCCAAGGATGGGTCTGGATCTCACGCACCAGGGTCCGGACCGGCTCCTTTTCTCCCTCGAGCTCGAGGTCCACGATGGTGTTGTCGACCGAAATCCTGCGGAAGAGATACTCCGCCTCGCGAGTATCGAGCGAAAGATGGAGGGATTCGGTATCGCGCCCGTACAGCACCCTGAGTTTGCGCGCCACACCCTTTCCGGTGCCTTCGCGCTTGTCTGCCTTCAGTGTCGTATCCGTAGCCATTGTTCTATCCTCTGATTGTCGGCCCCCAGGCTCTCCTGGGGCCCTTTCCCTCAGTCGTCTGGAAGCATCTCGAAGAGCTGACTGACTGACTCGTTCGAGTGTACGTGTTCGATCGCCTTCGCCAGGAGATCGGCCACGGAAAGGATCCGCAGGTTGTCGAACCGCTTCTCCTCCGGGATGGCGATCGTGTTCGTAACCACCATTTCTTCGAGTGGCGCCTCACTCAAGCGCTGTACCGCCTCACCTGACAGGAGCGCGTGCGTTGCGGCCGCGTAGACCGCCTTCGCGCCGCGCTCCTTGAGCGCCACGACCGCGTTGGACAGAGTCCCTGCGGTATCCACCATGTCATCGACCAGGAGGCAGTTCATGCCGTCCACGTCACCGACGACGTTCAGCACCTCCGACATGTTGGCCTTGGGCCGACGCTTGTCGATGATCGCGAAGCTCGCTCCGAGCCGCTTGCCGTAGCCCCTGGCCATCTTCGCCGAGCCGACGTCAGGTGCAACGACGACGAGGTCCTCGAGTTCGAGATCGCGGAAGTACTTCGTAATCACCGGAGCCGCATAGAGGTGATCGACAGGAATGTCGAAGAACCCCTGGATCTGGTGTTGGTGAAAATCGATCGAGATGACCTTATCCGCCCCCGCAGCGACCATGAGGTTCGCAACCAGCTTCGCGCCGATCGAGACTCTTGGCTGGTCCTTGCGATCCTGTCTCCCGTACCCGAAGTAGGGAATCACCGCGGTCACCCTGGCCGCAGAGGCCCGACGAGCGGCGTCGATCAGGAGTAGGAGCTCCACGATGTTGTCGGACGGAGAGCTCGTGGTCTGGATGATGAACACATCTCGGCCGCGTGCGTTGCGATCGATCCGAACGAAGATCTCACCGTCGGCGAACTGCTTGATCGTCGCCCCATCGGGCGATTTCCCAATGATCTCGCCGATTTCCGCGGCGAGCGGGCGATTCGACCTGCCGCCAAGAAGAAGGAGAGGTCCCCTTCTATATGTGTCGTCCATGGGGTCGGGAGTGCAGAAGCCGGGGAGAGCGCGAAAGACAGCCTGAAAAGCTAGGGAGGACGCCAGGGAGGGTCAACGCGTCGAAGGATCACGAGGGTCGAGGACCTCAAGGGCTTGCACGGTTACCGCGTCCGTCCGGTCGGCGGAACGGAGGACGAGTCGGATTTCATACAGTCCTGGCTCCAGCCCGTGGATATCAAGATCCAGGTAGCGGAAGTGGGCACCTGGCGCATCAGGACCCGGCTCCTCCCACGAGAGGACGAGCGGCTTGGGAGGGCGCGACAGACGGAGAAAGTCCCCGACCCTTCCGATTATGCTTCGATCGGTGCGCTCGACAGAGACCTCGAACCGGAAGATCTCTGGCCGGAAGCCGAGTCCGGCGATCTCCCATCCAATCGCAAAGGGCTCCCCGCGCTGCACCTCGGGCCGCGGCAGCACCCTCTCGAGCGCCGCCTCGAGTGTGGGTGGCGTCGGGGATGCAGCACGCAACAGGAGAATGTCTGAGAGCGTCGCGATATCCTCGGGTGCTGGTCGCGCCGCAATGCCTCGCCGTAATCGACCGGCTCGCCTTCGCTCCGGGCTCCAGCTCTCGGACGAGACGACGTACGAACCGAGCGGGACCTCGATCATCGCCACGCCGTCGGCCTTCCCGACCGATACCTGCTCGATCGAAGCGCCTCCGTCGAATGGCGTGGTCTTCCGGGAGGAACGAGGTCGCGACGATCGCCATGCGCGTACCGCGAGGGAACACCGCAAGCTGACCCTCCATGGGCAGCAGCACCGGAGCGTAGCGCGGGGCATAGAGACTCCGGGGTCTCACCTTGCCGGGAGACAGTACTTCGACGCTCGCAGCGACCGGATCCTGGAGAGCGCGCCCCGACGGCAGATAGTCCCTGCCTTCCGGGTGCTTGTGGCCGATCACGTTCTCCACGCTGGTGAAGCTCCGACTCGCCGACCGCTCCCACCCCAGTTCCCAACCGTGGCGCACCGTCAATTCGTCGAGATCCCGCCCCCAGCTGATGTGAAACGGGTTCCGTGCCCGATCCCGCAGAGTCGCAACGGTCCAGCGCGCGTAATGAGCCGTGAGTCGGTCATTCCCATCCACGAGGTACAGGGGGTCGGCCAAGTGCCAGACTCGAGCCAGGAGTTCGGACTCGCCAGACGGATCGTACTCCACGTCCTCCAGAAGATCTTCCAGATCCGAGTCTGCCGCCCAACCGGGCACCCTCCACTCCCTCGCCCGCCCCTCACCCATGCCGTCGAGCGCCGCCTGGAAAGCGGACTCCGCCTCGACGTAGCGGCCAAGACCGTGAAGCGCGAAGCCCTCCAGGGCAGCGCACCACCAGTCATTCCCGACCGTACATTCTCTCGAAGCCTCCAGCGCGGCTGGCCAGTCATCCCCCTCCGCGCGGTACCAGACCCGTTGGCTCCGGATCCAGCCATCGCCTGGTGCCAGCGTCTGGAGCGAATCGAGCGAAGCCAGTAGTTCGGACCGCAACCGGAGGATCTCATCAGGTTCCGGCACCGGAAACCACTCCCCTTCACCGTACCAGGTGCAGAAGCGACCGACGTGCTCGTCGCAGGATCCGCCGGTGGACCCCAGTGAAAGCGGAAGGTGTCGAAGGCGGCGCCTCTCGAAGAGCGCCTGCGCGGCCCGTGCGACGCTGGCTATGTCTCCGGGGTCGCCGACGAGACGGGTCGTGTCTGGGGTCCCGGTCGTGACCTGTCCCTCCAGGTGATGCTCACCGGGAAGGACGAACAGGAGCAGGCACAGCAATATGCGGGACGCGGAGACCATGTCCGAATTGTACGGTCGCCCCCCGCATGAGGCGACGGACCGACGCACTGAATCTGGGTGAGGAAGCGATCACCACCTGAGCCTGAAGCCGGGCCTGATCGGCTGCCAGATCACTCGGAATCCCATCACCAGCGAGATCGCCACGACCGAGAGAAACGGAATCGAGATGTAGCAGCGGAGCCATGCCCACTCGCCGAGCATCGCACCCGTGGGACCGTAGGCGACCTGAACGATCGCGAGGAGAACGGCCACGGGGGCCAGCGCTCGCGCGAGGGTGGTGTGCACGGGATCGGTGTCGTCGACGAGCAGCCACGCGAACGGCACGAGCCAGGTCACGTAGAACTGTGGATGGCCGACCTTGTAGGCCGCGAGCACCATCAGCAGCCCGAGGGCACTGGCTGTCCGCCAGCCGGCCCCGATCAGGTGGAGCGTACCGAGAGCTGCGGTCGCAATACCCAGCACCACCCACGTGTTCGTTTCGAGCAACACGGTCAGCGGGCCATCACCGCCGACGAGCGCCGGATGACAGGAGAGGAAACGATAGATCGAGAGGATCTTGGCGTCGCGCCCCGCCCCGTAGAGCAATGGTTCGAAGGTCGACGGGCCCCAGGCGAGGTATGAGACGACCATCCCGACGACGAAGGTGCCCACGGCGGAAACACCAACCTTCAGGTTCACCTCCTGCTTGCCTTCCAGCATGAGGAAGCCGGCAAACGCCAGCGGGTAGAACTTCTGAGCCGCGGCGATACCGATGAACATGCCGGCTGCGCCCGGGCGCCCTCGATCTCGTGCTACAAACGCCAAAACGACCAGGAAGGCGCTGACGATGTCGTTTTGGCCCTGGACGTAGATCGTTCCGATCACCAACGGGTTCAGGAGGAACGCTGCCAGGACAACGCCCCAATGCACCGAATCGGTCGTGGGTCCCCCAACCGCCCGCTGTCGTATCAGAAGCCACGAGGCCCCGACTGCGCACCCAGCGAAGAGAAGCTTCGGGAGCAGCGCCCACAACGCGAACGGTGCCGCGAAGAGGTTGTGAAGCGGTCCGTAGGCGTTCATCCCCGCCGGGTCTTCACCAGCGAGAATCGCGCTCCACTGCACGAGATATTCCGCGTGATCGTGCTGGGCCCCGAGAACCAGAGCAGTGGCCAGAACTGCGGCCGCGCTCCCTACCGTCACCCACCATGGGATCGGGGTAGCGCCCCGGAGCCGGCCGGATGCGGGCTTCATGGAAGTCGGTCGCGGAAGATGTGAAATGCAGCTGATTGGCCCGGGTGGATTCGAACCACCACCGCCGGTTCCAAAGACCGGTGTCCTGCCATTAGACCACGGGCCAGCGGGAACATCCTACCCGAGCCGAGGGGGGCGGTTCAACCCCCTTCCGCCAACAGTCTGGGTGTGGGCGGCTGCGTACGGGTGCTCACGGTCACGTGGCGCCAGCCAAATCGCTCCTCGAGTACACGACCGGCGCGGGCCGCCTCCGCTCTCTTCTCGAAGAACCCGAAGGTGGCGGCTCCGCTTCCCGACAGGAGCGCGACCGACGCCCCTTCCGCACGGAGCCCTTCCAGGCTGGCGGCAACCTCCGGGTGCATATCCGCTATGAGCGGCTCGAAGTCGTTTTCGGCGAGTGCGCGCACCTCGGGCCAGGTGAGATCCAGTCCCAACTCCCGGCGTGGAGCTCTACGTCGGCCGCCCTTTCCTTCCGTTTCCCCGGCATCTTCCCGGGACGCGGCGAGCGCCGCATATGCCCCCGGAGTGGACACATGCACGGCAGGGAGTGACAACACGAGCGTCGCCTCGGGCAGCGTCGAGACGGGCGTGAGGACCTCTCCGCGCCCCTGCCCGTAACTGAGCGGCGCACCCTCGAGAAAGAAGGGGACATCGGACCCTAGTTCGCCGGCGATCGCATGGAGGGCGTCGACGTCCTCGAACGAGTTGAGTAGGGCGAGACATCGAAGTACCGCAGCGGCGTCCGAGGACCCGCCGCCAAGCCCCGCGCCGGCAGGGATCCTCTTGAGGAGACCGATCTGCACCTCTGCCTCGAGGCCACTCACTTCCCGGAATCGGCGAGATGCGCGCACGGCGAGATTCTCCTCTTCGGGCCCCAGGTCGGCGCCCACTACTTCGAGGCGCTCGCCGGGGGGAGCACTCTCGACGAGGGTGACGCGAACCTCGTCGGCGAGAGATACCGACTGGAACAGGGTCTCGATCTCGTGATAGCCGTCGTCTCTGCCATTCAGGACACGAAGGAAGAGATTGACCTTGGCCGGGGCGTCGACCACGAGCGTGTTCATCTGATCCGCTTCTTGTTCAGGACGCGTCGTCGGAATCCGGGGGCGTCTGACCGCCCGTGTCCCCGGGATCGAACTGCTCGTCGGCATGACCGACGTCTCCTAAAGACAAGCCGAGTGCCCACGCGTACCAAAGCCCGATGGCTGTGATGGGAATCCATCCACCGAAGTGGTAGGCGAAGGCGAACGCCAGAGAATCGGTCTCCGCCACCCCGTATACGGTGCTCAGGGCGAAGTTGGCAGCGATGTGAAATGTCCCGAAGAAACCCGGCGCCGATGGAACGGCCACGCCGAAGCCCACCACGGCCTCGGTGAAGATCGCCGATATGAACCCGGTATCGATGCCGAACGCCATCATGCCCAACCAGAAAGACAGGCCATGCCAGGTCCAGAACAGAAGCGTCCATCCGAAGCCGAGCGCGAGGAGCTTCGGGTCCCTCATGATCGCGACGGAGTCGAAGAGCGCGTGGAGCACACCCATCACACGTTCGGCCACGGCGTTGGGCAAGACGACCGACAGTCGTTCGGCCACCGCAATGAACTGTTTCGGAAACACTGCCATCAGGACTAGCGCGACGAGCACCGACACGACGAGGGCGATCGCGAACCGGAAGAAAGCGAGCCCGGCACCGACCGCGAGCGCATCGGCCGCCGGGAAGCCCGGCGTGAAGACCGGGATCACGAGGAAGAGCAGGAGGACGACTCCATCCATGAACCGCTCGACCACGAGCGTACCGAAGGCGGCGGTCGCCGTGATCGGCTCCAGCCTGCTGAAGGCGTACGCGCGAGCGAACTCCCCCACCCTCGCGGGAAGGACGTTGTTGGCCATGAAACCGATCGAGACCCCCGCGAATCGCGATCGCAGGCGGGTATTCGGTCGGACCGGAGTCAGCAGCACCTTCCATCGAAGGGCTCGAATGAAGAACCCGAACGTCGCGACCGCGACCGCTGCGAGCAGCAGCAGAAAGTTACCCTGCGCGATATTCCCCAGAACTTCACCAAAGTCCACATCCTTGAGCACCCACCAGAGCGCAACGACGGTGATGGTGACTCCGATGAGGGCCTTGCCCCAATGCTTCATCGAGCCCGAGCCCGCCTCAGGATCTCGGCCATGTCCCGAACCGCGGTCTCCATTCCGGAGAAGACCGCTCGCGAAACGATCGAATGGCCGATGTTGAGTTCTTCGATTTCGCGGATCGATGCGACGGGGACCACGTTCTCGTAGGTGAGGCCGTGGCCGGCATGCACCGCCAGTCCCAGCTCTCGAGACATGGTCGCGGCGCCTTGCAGCCGCTCGAGTTGGTCCTCCCTCTCGGCACCGTTCGCGTTCGCGTACTCACCCGTGTGGAGCTCGATGGCGTCCACACCCAAGGCCGCCGCCGTACGGATCGCCTGTTCGTCGGGATCGATGAAGAGCGAGGTCCTGATCGAAGCCGAAGTCAGACGCTCGAGCGCAGCCTCCATCGCGCTGACCTGACCATCGTCATCGAGCGCGAGCCCTCCCTCCGTCGTCACCTCCTCCCGCTTCTCGGGAACGAGCGTCACCTGCATCGGGCGCAACTCGCAGGCGATGTCCAGGATCTCCGAGCTCGCCGCCAACTCGAGATTCACACCGGTCCGTGCGGTTTCCATGAGCACACGGACATCCCGATCCTGGATGTGACGCCGATCCTCGCGTAGATGCACCGTGATGCCGTCCGCCCCACCCAATTCTGCGAGCACTGCCGCGCGAACAGGGTCCGGTTCGTCGGTCAACCGTGCCTGCCGGACCGTCGCGACGTGGTCGATATTGACGTACAAACGCATGATCAGCCCCCTGTTCCCGACGTCTCGAGCGCCGTATGCCGGTCGAACAACTCCGCGAGCGCCGCCTGTGTATGATCGTCCAACTCAGAATCGACCAACCTGAGTAGCTCGGAGCCGAAGAGCGCGTAGAGCCTCTGGTCCTCGGGGTCCAGCGCCCGAAGGTGTAGCGCGACCGTCTCGGCATCTCCCCGAACCAGTGGCCCCCGCCCCGATGCGGCCAAACCTCGTTCTTCGATACTCTGGAGCGTCCCCCGCACCAACGGCAGGAGTGCCGGCAACGCGTCATCGGCCGACACTCCCGCCCGCTCCATGAGTCGTGCAGACAGATCGAGGAGAGGCACGAGATAGTTGCTCGCGAGCACGGTGGCCGCATGCTGGAGCGGGCGCCGACCGGCAGGTACCGTGAATATCGAGCACCCCAATCCGTTGGCGATCACCCTCGCAACCCTGATCGCGGCGGGCGAACCGGTAACACCGATGTACGAGCCTGGAATGCGATCGGCATCGCGCACGGGGTTGGACACCGCCTGAAGGGGATGGAATGCACCCAGTTCGAATCCGACACCGTGGAGTGGAGCGAGCACATCCGTTGAAAGTGACCCGGAGAGATGGAACGCCGCGCACCCATCGGGCGCAGGGCCTTGGGCGGCGAGAGAGAACGCCACTTCGGGAACCGCAGCATCCGGTACAGCGAGAAGGACTGCCCGTGTATCCCGCTCCAGAGGCTCGACACCGTAGACGTAGCGGGCTTGGCCGTGGGTAAAGAGCGGATGGGCCGGCGGCTCCGGGCGCCTGCCGAAGAGAGTGAGACGTTCCACCGACTCTGAGTCCACAAGCGCCGCGCCGAGCGCGAGGCCCATGCGGCCCGGGCCCACGATGGTCACCGAACCCGGCATCAGGCGACCTCCTCGATGCTGATTCCAGCCCTGCCTTGCAGGCGGCCAAGGAGGACCCTGGAGATACGGGCGGTGAGGGCGACTTCCATACTCTCATCGACCCGGTCCGTGACTTCACCTTCCCTGTAGAGCGTGGCGATCGTCTCTCCGTCCGCAACCGGGATCCGGACAACTACACTCGCCAGTCGGCCCCTCACCCGGGCCCGGATGGTGTCCTTCAATGCCCCCAGGGTGTCCGGATCGTGCGCCGACACGAAGACCGCCGGAGTATCCTCCAGCGCTCGGATTCGCTCTTGCAACGCCTCTTCCTCCGCGTGCGTGATGCGATCGACCTTGTTGAAGACGAGAACCTTGTCCCGTCCCTCAAGTCCGAGCTCCTCCAAGACCTCGATCACGACCGAGCGCTGCTCCTCCCAGTCCGAGTGCGACGCGTCGATGACGTGTAGTAGAACGTCGGCCTCACGAGCCTCTTCCAACGTCGATCTGAACGAGGCAACGAGGTGATGAGGGAGCTTCCGAATAAACCCGACCGTATCCGTGATAAGCGCCTCGTGCCCGGAGCCCACCTCGACACTCCGAGTAGCCGAGTCCAGCGTCGCAAACAGTCTGTCTTCGACGAACAGATCCGAGCCCGAGAGCGCTTTCAGCAGGGACGACTTGCCCGCGTTGGTATACCCGACGAGCGAAGCACGAAAGCTCCCGTCGCGCGACCTGCGCTGGACTGCGCGCGCCTTGGCGACCTCCTTGAGCTTCCTCCCGAGATCACCGATGCGCATACCAATCAGCCGGCGATCCGTCTCCAGCTGCGTCTCACCCGGCCCCCGGAGTCCAATCCCGCCTCGAATACGGGAAAGGTGAATCCACATCCGGCGAAGGCGAGGGAGCATGTACTGGAGCTGAGCCAGCTCCACCTGCATCTTCGCTTCCTTGGATCTCGCACGCGTCGCGAAAATGTCGAGAATCAACTCCGAGCGATCCATGACCCGCACGCCAAGCAGTTCTTCGAGATTCTTGCCCTGGGCGGGGCTGAGCTCCTCATCGAATACGACGAGGTCTCCCTCGCACTCCTCGACGAGGTCAGAGAGCTCCCGTGCCTTGCCTTCACCCAGGTAGTACCGGGCATGAGGCGCGTCGATGCGCTGCACGATCGAGCCCACCACCTCACCTCCGGCCGTATCGGTGAGCCGACCGAGCTCTTCGAGATGCTCGTCCGCGAGGTGCCGTGAAATCGTACGGTTAGGAGCACCGACGAGTACGGTGCGATCGACCGGCGTTTGCACGTCGATGAGTTGAGTGGAAATGCTGCTACCTCCGCCCTCCGGATGGTGTGGTATCGAGCGATGGAGGGTTAGGGCAGAAGAATACTCAACCCTCCGACGGGCGAGAACCCGCTGACCCGCGCCGGTCCGCCCACCACTTCAGGCGCTCTGCGATCGTCTTCTCGAAGCCGAAGCGACCCGGCTGGTAGAACCGCTCGCCTTCCAGGCCTTCGGGCAGGTAGGTCTGATCGGAGACGCCTTCGGCCTCGGAGGGGTCGTAGCGGTACCCCTCCCCGTACCCGAGGTCTTTCATCAGACCGGTCGGTGCGTTGCGAATGTGCAGCGGCACCTGAGCCGACGGCGTCTCCCGGGCCCTTGATCGGGCGGCCTTCCATGCCTCGTATGCCCGATTGGACTTGGGAGCCGTCGCGAGGTGGATCGTAGCCTGCGCCAAAGCCAGCTCTCCCTCCGGTGCCCCGAGGAAGTGGTAGGCATCACGGGCAGCGAGCGCTGCCGTCAACGCCCCTGGCTCGGCGAGCCCGATGTCCTCGGATGCCATGCGCACGAGCCTGCGAGCAATGAAGAGTGGATCTTCCCCCCCTTCGATCATTCGCGCGAGCCAATACAGCGCCGCGTCGGGATCACTGCCACGGATCGACTTGTGCAAGGCGGAGATGAGGTTGTAGTGCCCTTCACCGCCCTTGTCGTAGATCGCGAACCGGTGTTGAAGCGCTTCCTTGGCCGCGGCCAGATCGAGATGCCCACCAGGGCCCACCAGTGCGGCAGCGGCCTCCATGGCCCCGAGCGCTCTGCGCGCGTCGCCATCGGAAGCCTCCGACAGATAATCCAACGCCTCTTCATCGGCGTGGATCTCGAGATCCCCCAGACCGCGCGCATCTTCCAGCGCCTCGACGGCGATCATCCGCACCTCGGCGGGGGACAACGCCTCCAGCACGTACACAGGCGCGCGAGAAAGAAGGGGTCGTACGACTTCGAAGGACGGGTTCTCCGTGGTCGCACCGACCAGAATGACCGTGCCCGCCTCTACATGAGGCAGGAAGGCATCCTGCTGAGCCTTGTTGAACCGATGGATCTCGTCACAAAAGAGGAGCGTCTGCCGTCCGGTGGCGCTCAGCCTCTGGCCCGCCTCCGCGATGATCTCGCGCACCCGAGCGACTCCTTCCGTCACTGCGCTGAAGGAGACGAAGGTCACGCCGGCCTCAGCCGCGATGAGCCGGGCCAACGTCGTCTTTCCGCTACCCGGCGGCCCCCAGAGGATCATGCTTCCGGGCCGCGCGGAGTCGAGCATCGCCCTGATCGCTTTGCCTTCACCGAGAAGGTGTCTCTGCCCTTGGAACTCGTCGAGCGTCCGAGGACGCATACGCGCCGCCAAGGGAGCCTGATCCGACGCCCCTTCGGGCGATCTCTGCGACCGACTGGACGCGTCGCCCGCCGGGGCTCCGAATAGGTCGAGTTCAGCCACCGTCCTCGCCCTCCGAGCCGATCGCGAGGACACGCTTCTCGAGCCTCGCTCTCTCGTTGCGGGTCGGGTCCTCGAGGACCCACTCGAGGAGGCTCTCCAGAATCCGGCCGAATTCGGGGCCAGGTCTCAACCCCAGACCGATCAGCCCCCTCCCGTCCAGCGCCAACTGGTCGACGGTCAACGGCGGGTTGGTGCGCCTGACCTCGCGTACCCTCCGCCAGGAGTCCACCACCTCGGCGCAGGTATCGGCCCCACCCGAGTCCCTCCGAGCTCTCGCGTGCGCCAACTCCACTCTGGCGACAGATGGAAGCTGAACGGCATGGTGCTGGCTGAGCCACCGCCGCACCTCCCCATCGTCGGCGGCGGAAGCCGGCATCGACTTCGCCTTGGCCAACCGCGCGATCTCGTCGCAGAGCGTGTTCGAAAGACGCAGACGGGAAAGCAGCGCGGCCGCTGACTCTGCGGTCAATGGGCGCAGCAGGGCCGCGAGACGAAGATGACCACGGCTCTTCGGGAGTGACTCGACGGCACGCAGCACGACGGGCCATACCGGCTCTACTCCGTCCTCCCCAGACCGTAGTTCCTCCAACTCACTGTATAGCTCCCCCAGGGCGCCCGACTGACCGTACAGCTCGAGCGCACGAACCGGGCGCATGTCGTCCTCGAGAACCTTCAGGAGCTCATCTCGCACTCTCTCGGCCGAGAGCGTCGGGAGGTGCCCCACGAGCGCGACGATGCTGGCCCACGTCTTCTCCTCGATTTCTAGATCGAATCGCCCGGCGAAACGGAGGGCTCGGAGAATTCTCAGGTAGTCTTCGGTGAACCGCTCTTCGGGTGCGCCCACGGTTCTCAGAACGCCACGCTCGAGGTCGGCGACCCCGTCGAACGGGTCGTGCGCTTCTTCCCGAATGGGGTGCCACGCGATGGCATTGATCGTGAAATCGCGCCGCGCCAGGTCCTCTTCGATCGAATCGGCGAACTCGACGACGGCGTGACGTCCGTCCGTCTCGATGTCCCGACGAAACGTCGTCACTTCGTAGAGCGTCCCGTCCCGCGCCAGCACACCGACTGTCCCGTGCTCGATCCCGATGGGCACGGTCCTCCGGAAGGCCTTCCGGACCTGGACGGGTGTTGCGCGGGTCGCAAGGTCCCAGTCCCTGGTCGCGAGCCCCAGGTACGCATCCCGGATCGCCCCTCCGACCGCCCACGTTTCATACCCGGCGTCCTCGAGCGTGCGAGTAATCCAGCGAACAGCCGGGGGCGCCGTAGGCCGCAGTCCGGTCACCCCACGAGTACCGAGCCGCCGTTGACGTTGAGGATCTCGCCCGTGACGTGTCGACCCAGCTCGGAGCACAAGAACACGATCGGCCCTGCCACATCCTCCGACGTCGCGATCCTCCCGATCGGGATTGCGACCGCGACTCTCTCACGGTCCTCACCCTGGAAAGCACTCGAGGACATCTCGGTGTCAATCCATCCAGGAGCGACCGAGTTCACCGTGATGCCGCGGGGCGCGAGTTCGATACAAAGACCCTTCACCATCGAGATCATCGCGCCCTTGGTGGACGCGTAGTCCGCGTGGAACGCCTCGCCACGCTGACCAGCCGTGCTACTCACAAGAACGACCCGCCCGTCGTTACGCAGCCTCCGAGCCGCGGCCCTGCACGTGTAGAAGATCGAGTGCAGATTGGCGCCCATGGTGTTGTGCCACTGCGCGTCGGTCATCTCGGCGATCGCCGCATCCTCCGGCGGCCAGATCCCGTGGTTGCCAACGAAGATGTCCAGGCCTTCGAACTCTTCATCTCCCCGAGCGAAGAGAGCCTCGACGTCGGACGGATCGGACAGGTCGCCGGACTGGGCCCACGCCTCCACACCCTTCGCGCGGCACGCCTCCACCACCTCGCGCGCTTCACGATCTCGGCTCCGGTACGCAATACCCACCGAGGCCCCAGCGTCGGCCAGCATCAGGGCCGTAGCACGACCGACGCCTCGGGAGCCGCCCGTCACGATCGCGTTCATTCCGGTCAAATCGATGAGTGCTGTCATACTCGCACGAGCTCGAGTGTTTAGAGGTTCGGGGGCGGTCTAGAGTACAGTCGATTCAGGCCCGGAGAAGATCTGCTCGACCAGATCGCAGACAATATGACCGATGACCAGATGCACCTCCTGCGCCCGGGCGGACGAGTCGGTGGGAAGCACGATCGCAAGATCGACGGCATCTGCCAATCGACCCCCGCCTCCCGCGAGCAGAGCCGCCGTCGCGGCGCCAGCCTCTCGTGCGGCGGTCGAGGCTCTCAAGAGATTCTCGGACTCGCCGCTCGTCGAGTGCATCATGAGCAAATCGCCTGGCCGCACCAGCGCCCGCACCTGCCGCTCGAAAGTCCCTCCGAAACCGTAGTCGTTTCCGGCGGCGGTCAGGATCGACGTGTCGGTGGTCAAGGCGAGGGCCCTCATCGGCCTCCGATCCCGCTGGAAGCGGACGACGTATTCGGCGGCCAGGTGCTGGGCGTCGGCCGCCGACCCCCCGTTGCCACAGAAGAACAACGTGCCCCCTCCCACTAGGGTGCTGGAGGTCAACGCCGCCAATTCAGCGATCTCCTCGACCAGAGAACGCATCACATCGTCGACCACCGAAGCATGCTCAGCCAGTCGAGCACGGACGGCTTCCGCGCTCAAACCGTCTCCCGCTTGATCATGCCTCTCAGTCTGGACAGCAACCGCGTGTCACGCGTCACCCCGCCAACCGGGATCGGCTCCTGATCTTCGAGGAGCCTGGATGGATTGGTCCGACAGAGAACCTCGAGCAACTCGGTGGATCCTCGTGCCTGAAGCTCCGTCCAAGCTTCCGTCTTGTAGATCTTCAGGCTCGGGTGGCCATGGAAATCCGAAGCCAGATAGACGACGACGCCCGCCTCGAGGAGTCTGAAGGCCACGGTCTGCGCCTCCTTACCGTACCGCCCTACCAGCGAGCCATAGTTCACCTGCAGAAGCGCCCCCGCGTCTCGCCAGCGAAATGCGAGTTCGGGAGTGTGGATCATTCCGGCGTATCGCTCCGGGTGGGCGATAATGGGTCGATAGCCCTGATCTCGGATCCAACTGATGACTCGCGTGGTCCCTGGAGGCACGTGGAGCCGGGGCCACTCGATGAGCACGAAGGTCGTCCCAGCCATGCGGATCCGGGGATCGGACAGGTCGGGTTCCGGGATATCGATGAGAACCTCGTGGCCGCGACGATACTCTACCTCGGGGAACTCCTCGCTGATGGCGGACGCAGCCGTCTCCCAGGCCTCCGTAACCGTGACCAGCCGTTCCTCGAGGCGGCCAGGATCCAGGGTCAGGCTTCCCTGTATGTGCGGGGTGGTCACGATTCGGCGGATGCCGAGGCGGGTCATGCGCTCGATCGAGTCGAGCACCGCGGGCACGTTCTTCGCACCGTCGTCCACCGCGGGCACGAGGTGGTTGTGGATGTCCACCAGCGACGTCGTGTCCGGGCGGATCACTATAGATCTCCCATATCCATCAGGCTCGACAGCGCCTCGTCCGGATCGGGGGACTCGAGGGCGGCCTCACAGGCGTACGTCAGCAGAGCGTCCGCTGCGAGAAGCGGAAACGCATCCTCACGAGCGCCCCGCGCACCCGAGCGTGACTCATCGAGCCGACGGACTGCGGCTGCCTGAAGGCGAGCGTGCAGGGGCGCGTTCCCCGCGTCAACGTGCAACGTGTCGGACACCTCCTCGGGAGGACTCGGGCGTCGGCCTGAAAGCCACGCACGCGCGTCCGTCACGCCGCCCCCTCCCCCAGAAGTTCGCGAACCGTGGTGGCCCCGGCAGCGAGCGCCTCATCGAGGCGCTCGGGATCCTCGACCCCGGCCTGCGCCATGTGCGGTCGCCCTCCGCCCCGGCCTCCGACAAACGCGGCAACCTCCCGCACCACGGCATCAGCCCTGACCCCTCGAGAAATCAGGTCGTCCGTAACGAATGCCAGAAGAGCTTTCTTGTCTCCAGGCATCTCCGCCGCGAGTACGGCCACTCCGCTGATGCCCTCCGAGAGGAAGGTGTCACCCCATTTCCTCGCGTCATCGACGCCACGTGCTTTGAGTCGAAGCCCCCTGTAGGAAGCCGTTCCTCCCCCCTCGAGCTCGATGGCAACATCGGCGATCACGGACTCCCCCGACCCTCCCTGCGCCCGGAGCTCATCGAGCAGGCCTTCCAGCTCGGCCTTCTCGTCGAGCAGTTGTTCGGCCCTCCGCGGCAGGCTTTCGGGCTGAGCCTTCAGAGTCGCGGCCACCCTTTCGAGCGTGTCCTCACGCTCAGAGAAGTACGCGTGCGCTCCCCGGCCCGTGAGAGCCTCGATACGCCGCACGCCGGCGGCGACGCCAGATTCGCTGACGATTCGGACCATCCCGATGTCGCCCGTACTCGACACGTGCGTTCCACCGCAAAGCTCCATGCTCACCCCGGGCACGTTCACGACTCTGACCCTGTCGGCGTACTTCTCCCCGAACAGAGCCATTGCACCGGCGGCGACCGCCTCCGTGTAGAGACGCTCGTCGATCTCAACTGGATGGTTCATCCAGATATTCCGGTTCACGTGCGCCTCGACCTCGGTACGCTCCTCCTCCGTCATCGGAGCCGTGTGCGCAAAGTCGAACCTCAGCCGGTCGGGAGCGACGAGAGACCCCCGCTGCGCCACATGCTCACCCAGCACCGCTCGCAGCGCCGAGTGGAGCAGATGGGTCGCTGTGTGGTTCCGGATGGTGTCGTTGCGCACGATGGCCGGCACTTCTGCGGCGACGGTGAGCGGGGCCTGAACACCTTCGGGGAAGTCGCCACTCACGTTCCCGACGACGGCTGTCACGCCGCCGACACTGGCTACCTGGTCGATCGTCAGGCTCCAACCGTCTCCTCGTACCTCGCCAACATCCGAGATCTGCCCTCCGCTCTCCAGATAGAACGGGTTCTCCCTCAGCGTAAGCGCCACGCGGTCGCCCTGAACCAGAAAAGCGAGGACGTCTGTCTCCGATGTCAGCCGATGATATCCGACGAAGACCTGCTCGCCCTCATCGAGCACCGTCCAACCGTCCGTATCGAGCCCGATGTCCGAACCCGGACCACTCGACGCCCGATCTGCACGCGATCGAGCGCGTTGTGTCTCAAGCGCCTGTTCGAAGCCTTCCACGTCCACTTCGTATCCGCGTTCCTCGGCCATCAGCTGTGTGAGATCGAGAGGGAATCCGAACGTGTCGTGGAGCTTGAAGGCCTCCTCGCCGTCGATCGTTCCGCCTTCACCCGATGCGAGCTCCGCGAACCGCGTCAGTCCGCCCTCGATCGTCGCGAGGAATCGCTCCTCCTCCGTTTTCGTGGCCTCGAGGATCTGTGTCCTGTGCTCCTCTAGATCGGGGTAGGCATCGGACATGACGTCGATGACCGCGTCAACGACCCCCGTCAACGTGGGCTCTCTGCGACCGAGCAGCCAGGCGTGGCGGAGTGCTCTTCGGAGGATCCGGCGCAGCACGTAGCCCCTGCCCTCGTTCGACGGATACACACCGTCGGCGAGCAGAAACGCGACGGCCCGGGCATGATCCACAATGACCCGATAACTCACGCCCTCTTCGGTGTCCTGCTCGTACGGTCGTCCGACCAGTTCGGCGACGCGCTCGAGGAGTGGCTCGAAGAGATCGATATGGAAGACCGAGTCCACACCCTGCAGGACCGTAGCGATTCGCTCGAGGCCCGCACCGGTGTCGACGCACGGTGCCGGCAACGGGTTGAGCGTGCCCTCCGCATCTCGATCGAACTGCATGAAGACGAGGTTCCATATTTCCCCGATTCGGCCGGAGTCGTTCAGTTCGACGAACTCCTCGGTGCTCGTAACCGGGGTACGATCCTCGCGCATGTCGTAGTGCAGTTCCGAGCACGGCCCGCACGGGCCCGTGTCCGCCATCTGCCAGAAGTTGTCCTTGTCACCCAGCCGGTAAATCCGCTCCGGGGGGAGACCGATCTCCTTGGACCAGAGATCGGCGGCTTCGTCATCCGAATGATGCACCGTCGCATAGATCCGTTCTGGGTCCAGACCGTAGACCTCGGTCAGAAGCTCCCAGGCGTATCGGATCGCGTCCTTCTTGAAATAGTCTCCGAACGAAAAATTCCCGAGCATCTCAAAGAACGTATGGTGCCGTGAAGTCCGCCCTACCTCCTCCAGATCATTGTGTTTTCCACCCGCACGCACGCACTTCTGAGAGGTCACGGCCCTCTTGAAGCCGGGGTCCTCATGGCCGAGAAAGACCGCCTTGAAGGGGACCATCCCGGCGTTCGTGAACAGCAACGTGGGATCGTCAGTGGGCACGAGAGAGGCGCTTGGTCGCACCTCATGATCAAGTCCCCGGAAGAAGTCGAGGAAGCGGCTACGGATTTCGGCGGTCTTCATGGTCGTATCAGGCGTCACGGGCAAGCCGTTCGCGGGTGGATGGCCGGAGCCGAGCCCGAGCCCAACTCCGAGCCGCCAAAGATAAGGGCCCCGGACGAATCTGTCGTCCGGGGCCCACGTTCGGTGTGCGCCCGAACTCAGTCGGCCGCTGTCTCCGCGACGGGCTCCGGCTCCGCCTCACCCTCAACCTCAACCTCAACCTCAACCTCGGTCGCCGGCAGCCCGAGGGCCACACGCAAGCGAGACTCGATCTCCGCCGCGACGTCCTCGTTTTCGAGCAGGAACACCTTGGAGTTCTCCTTGCCCTGGCCCATGCGCAGGTCGCCGTAAGAGAACCATGATCCCGATTTGTCCACGATCTCATGCTCGACGCCGAGATCGACCAGGAGCGCCGTCCGGCTGACGCCCTCGTTGTACTGAATGTCGAACTCAGCCTGCCGGAACGGGGGCGCGCACTTGTTCTTCACGACCTTCACTCGGGTCCGGTTCCCGATGACGTCCTGTCCGTCCTTGATCGCCCCGATCCGTCGGATGTCGAGACGCAGCGAAGCGTAGAACTTCAGGGCACGGCCTCCTGACGTGGTCTCCGGGCTCCCGAACATCACCCCGACCTTCTCCCGGATCTGATTCGTAAAGACGACAGCGGTGTGGGAACGGGCCACCGCGCCCGTCAGCTTTCTCAGAGCCTGGCTCATGAGTCGCGCCTGAAGCCCGACGTGGGTGTCTCCCATCTCACCCTCGATCTCGGCTCTCGGCACGAGCGCGGCAACCGAGTCGATCACGACCACGTCGACCGCGTTGCTTCGGATGAGCACCTCGGCAATTTCGAGCGCCTGCTCACCCGTGTCGGGCTGCGAGACCAGCATGTTGTCGACGTCCACACCCAACTTGCGGGCGTACCCCACGTCGAGTGCATGCTCGGCGTCGATGAAGGCCGCGATGCCGCCCGCCCTCTGTGCATGCGCGATCACCTGGAGACAGATCGTTGTCTTACCCGACGACTCGGGGCCGTAGATCTCACTGATCCGCCCGCGGGGGATTCCACCGATGCCGATGGCCGCATCGAGATTGAGGGCTCCCGTGGGGATGGCCTCGATGGTGGCACGGAAGCTTCCGTCACCCATGCGCATAATCGCGCCCTTGCCATACGACCGCTCGATCTGGGTGAGCGCAGTGTCCAGCGCCTTCGTCTTCTGATCGGTCTTCTTCTTGTCGTCCATCTGTTTCTTTTCGGTCATCTGAGCGGTCGCCATCTCGCCTCCGTGTGCCTAATGCCCCGTATTTCGGGACCCGGCACCCAAAGTACCCAACCCGAAGAGAAAGCGAAAGTCCTTCGTCGCGAGCTCTTGTAGGTGCCAAGCTACCTATACGCGCGGGACGGCGGAATGCTCTGGTGAGACAACGTTTCCAGGCCTATATGACAGGGATGGGAACCTCCTCACGACGGTGGTGATTGCTTCCCCGGACCTCGGAACCCAACACCACCCGCTACACCGAAAGGCAAGTCCCCGAGCGGGGGCGACGTTTTTATGGCCCAACAAGAGTACGACCTGATCTCGATCGGAGGCGGAACCGCCGGCCTGGTATCGGCGGCTGGGGGGGCCTATCTGGGCGTGAAATCCGCCATCGTCGAGAGAGCCGCGCTCGGGGGGGACTGCCTCTGGACCGGATGTGTTCCGTCGAAGGCGCTCATCGCGTCGGCCAGACTCGCCCACGGCATGCGCCACGCCGACCGGCTGGGCCTCACCTCGGCGTCGCCCAAGCATGCGTTCGCAGCGGTGATGGATCGCATGAGGGAGGCGAGAGGGGTCGTCGAGCACCATGACGACCCCGAACGGTTCCGGAAAATGGGCGTCGACGTGCACTTCGGAGGTGCACGGTTCCTCTCCCCGACCGAGGTCGAAGTCGAGGGCGTCGGAACGTTGCGCGCGAAACGTTTCGTGATCGCGACCGGGGCCCTGCCCGCCCCACCCCCGATTCCGGGGTTAGCGGATGTCGGCTACCTCGACCACCACCGGGTATTCGACATCGACATCCTCCCGGCACGTATCGCGGTACTCGGAGCGGGTCCCATCGGACTGGAGATGGCTCAAGTCTTCTCCCGCCTCGGGGCTGACGTCACGGTCCTCGAAATGCAATCTCGGATACTGCCCCGCGAGGACGACGACGTCGCGTTACGGCTCCTGTCCATCATGGAGGCAGAAGGCATAACGTTCAGGCTCGGTGCGAGGGTCGACCGGGTCGAAGCCGACTCGGACGGCAAGGCGCTCGTCACCAGCGATGGAGATCGCCTCGTGGCGGACGAGATCTTCGTGGCGACTGGACGCCGACCCGCAACCGAGGGACTCGATCTGGAGCGCGCGGGGGTGGCCACGGAGGAAGGGGCAATCAAGGTCGATCGGACTCTGCGGACCTCGAGTCCCCGGATCTGGGCGGCCGGGGACGTGACCGGCGGTCTGCAGTTCACGCACGTCGCGGATTATCAGGCGAAGACGGTGCTTCGCAACGCCCTTCTCCCGGGCTCGACCAAAGTCCAGTATGACAATGTGCCCTGGGTCACGTATACGGACCCGGAAGTCGCGCACGTCGGTGCGACGCAGGCGGAGGCCGAAGCAGCCGGCGGAACGACCTATTCGTACGAGCTGGACGACCTGGACCGCGCGATCGTGGATGGGGTCGCCTCGGGCTTCGTGAAGATCTCGGCGGACCGCAGGGGTCGCATCCTCGGTGCAACGATCCTCGGAGCACATGCCGGAGAGCTCCTGTTGCCGATCGTGCTCGCGAAGAAGCATGGGCTGAAGCTCTCCGACATCTCGGGGACGATCTTCCCCTACCCCACGATGGTCGAGGGTGTGAAACGAGCGGCTGATGCATACCAACGAACTCGACTCGAAGGTACGGGTGGCCAGCTACTCAAGAAGGTGATCTCATGGCTGAAGTGAGACGGGACCGCACGGCGTGGGTGAAGCTCGGCGTCCTGGTGGCGATCCTCGCCGGAGGGGCGATGGCGGCGGCCTTCACGCCCCTGGGTGACTACCTGAGCCGCGACGGCGTGGGCGCGGCGATCGACTGGCTGCGCGGCTCATCCGCAGCCCCCCTGGTCTACATCGCGATCTACGCGGCGGCCACGGCACTCGCCATCCCGGGGTCTATACTCACACTCGCGGGGGGGGCGATGTTCGGAGTCGCCTGGGGGACGGTGTACACGACGGTGGGCGCCAACCTCGGAGCCAACGCCGCCTTTGGTATCGCACGATTCCTCGGTCGCGACGCCGTCGAGCAGATGGCCGGCACACGCCTGGAGAAGATGGACAAGGCGACCGAGAACCATGGCTTCCGGGGCCTCCTCACGCTCAGACTCATCCCTGCAGTTCCGTTCAACGCGCTCAACTTCGGATCGGGCCTGACTGCGATCCCTTGGCCTACCTACGCCCTAGCCACGGTGATCGGCATCTTTCCCGGTACGTTCGTGTACACGATGTTCGCCGACGCACTGCTCGCGGGCTCGCAGGAAGCCTCGCGGGAAGCGCTGCTGCGGGTCCTCCTCTCCGGGGCGTTGCTGATCGTGCTCTCCTTTCTTCCAGCCATTGTGAAGCGCCTCAGGTCTTCGACGGCCCGGTCGGCCGCTGCGACCCTGCTGGTCGTCATCGTCGCGCAGGGCTGGCAGCCGACGTCGGCCGCAGCCCAGTCGGCGGGTGAGCCGATTCCCACGCATGAAGCGTTCAGTTCTGTGCTCGCAGATGTCGTCCGCCAACCGGTCGTCGACTACCAGCGTCTCGTAGAGAATCGGGCCGGCCTGGATGCGTACCTGTCGGTGCTGGCGGGCGTGGACCCGACCGAACTCGCGGGGGAGACTCGCGAAGTCCAGCTCGCGTTCTGGATCAACGCCTACAATGCCTGCATGCTGCGCCTCGTCGCGGACCACTACCCGATTCAAAAGGACGCGGGACTGCTGGCACGTCTGAAGAACTCGGTGGCGGGTCGCCCTGAGAATTCGGTGTGGCAAATCCCCGACGTGTTCTCAGCAAAGCACTGCCAGGTCGCGGGGGAACCACGCTCTCAGGACGACATCGAACACGTCATTATCCGACCCATGGGTGAGCCACGGATCCACTTCGCTGTGAACTGCGCGGCGTTGAGCTGCCCGGTCATGTGGCCCGAGGCCTACGAGGCCTCCACCCTGAACGATCAGCTGGACCGTGCCGTATCGCATCTGGTGGAAAACCCGGCGCACTTCGCCGTCGAAGGATCCACCGTGCGACTCAACAAGGTTCTCGACTGGTTCAAGGACGACTTCGGAGGGGAAGAAGGCCTGCGGGCATTTATGGTCGACTATGCACCAGCGGAGGCCGCCGCTCTCCTGGCAGACGCGGAAATCACCTTCTTCGACTACGACTGGACGCTCAACGACGTGGTTCGGTGACCGCTGGCCCCTCTCTCTCCGTAGTCATCCCGACGCTCAACGAGGAAGAGCGTCTTCCAACGCTTCTCACGGAGCTTGGAGTGTTCGCCGACGAGGTCATCGTCGTCGACGGGGGCTCGACCGATGGCACTGAGAAGGCGGCCAAGAGGGCTTCGGTCCACTTCCTCGAGACCCGCCCCGGAAGAGGTGAGCAGTTGAGAGCCGGCGCCGACGCAGCCGGTTCGGAGTGGCTCTTCTTCGTCCACGCCGACTGTCGCGTGGGGCCTGATGTGACCGAGGCGATCCGGGAATTCCTGTCGGACGCGCGGAGTGACGACTTCGCACACTTCCGGTTTGGGCTGGAGGGTAGCGGTTCCTTTCACGGCGTCATCGAGTTCGGGCAGCGCCTGAGGGAGAAGCTTCTCGGACTCCCGTATGGAGATCAGGGACTCATCGTGTCCCGAGAGCTCTACGCGGCGGTGTCGGGGTACCCCGATTGGCCGTTGATGGAAGACGTCGGAATTCTCGATCGCCTCCGGCGGAAAGGGAGACGGGTCGCCCTGTCCCCCCGACTGAAGACCAGCCCGAGACGGTACGAAGAAGCGGGCGCCCTGAGGGGCTGGCTTCGCAACATCGCCCTAATGACTCTCTTTCGCCTCGGCGTATCGCCGGCCCGGCTCGTTCGTTGGTATGCACCCCGCTCGGGAAGCCCGGTCTTCCGTGATGCCGCAACGCTTCGCACCGTCGTGCTGTTCGCAAAAGCACCGGTTCCCGGATATGTGAAGACTCGCCTCGCCGCGGAGGTGGGCCCGCATGAGGCGACCCGTATCTACCGCACCCTCGGCAGGGACACCGCCGACGCGCTCAGGGCCGGGGCTGGACGTCTCATCGCTTACGTAGACCCGCCCGACGCTGGCACAATCGTGGCCGTAGCGGACTGGCTGGGTCGAGACGGGATCGAATTCCGCCTCCAGAGCGAGGGCGACCTCGGCGAGCGAATGAGCTTAGCTGCGCGCGAATGTCTCGATGAGTCCGACGCCGTATGCATCGTCGGCAGCGACATCCCTGGCCTCGGCGCCGACTCCGTAGACGCCGCTTTCAGAGCGCTGGAGAACCACGATGTCGTTCTCGGGCCCGCAACGGACGGCGGGTACTATCTCATCGCGATCCGGGAGACGAATCCGGGTCTCTTCGACGAAATTCCATGGAGCACCGCGGACGTCCTGACCGCAACGCTCGAACGCGCATCCGCCCTCGGCTTGAGCGTCTCGCTGCTGGAGCCGAAGACCGATGTGGACACGCTGGCAGACGTGCCCGCGGCGCTCCTCGCGGGCTAGGTGGCTACGAGTTCGACGCGACTGCACGCTGTTGGATCGACACGGACCTGCCGTTCGGCGAGACGTCAGGCGAGTTCGCCGGGCGCGCGACATGGGTCCCTGCGGTATCTGAGGACGGCAGTCACATGCTGCACCTGGGATCGGGTGTGCGCACCTCGGACGCGAAAGAGACGCTCCGGGTTCAAGCGAGGCCTGACTTCAACCGGTCACCCCGCTTCGTCGACTGACGTGCCGGTGCGATCGCGCTCGGCCATGGCATCGCCCCGTCACCGGATACAAGCTCCGTCACTTGTTAGAAGGCGAGCACGTTATTACCGTTGTTATAACTGATGACTGAGGACTACTATGCCCAAACAGACCACTATCCGCGCGATCGGCAACTCGGCCGGTACGACCATCCCCAAGCCCATGCTTCAGCGATATCACTTGGGCGAAGGCGACACCGTTCATTTGGTCGAGACCGAGGAAGGCATTCTGATCACTCCCTATGATCCGGATTTCGACGAGGCCATGGAGATCTACGCCGAGGGCGCTCGACGCTATCGCAACGCCATGCGTGAACTCGCCAAGTGACCGAGCCCCGTTGGCTTTCTGCCGTACACATCCTCTCCATACACGCTGATCAGATACAAGCCCATGGCGGCTCGCTCGGGCTTCGAGATCGAGGTCTGTTCGACTCAGCTCTGGAGCGCCCGCGCAACCGATTCCACTACGAGCAGGACTCAGACCTCGCGTCACTCGCGGCCGCCTACGGATTCGGCCTCTCGAGCAACCACCCCTTTATGGATGGTAACAAGCGCGTGGCCTTCCAGGCCATGTATTTGTTCCTCGGGTTGAATGGCTTCCGGATAGATTCCTCCGAGGAGGAGATCGTGAACCTCATCTTGTCGCTCGCCAGGGGTGAACTCGATGAATCGTCCTTGGCCGATTGGGTCCGTGGTCACATCTCTCCTCGGTGATGTGACCTGCCCGTTCGGGTTCGTGCGCCCGGGATATGCCGTTCCTCGCCATGCGGAGCGTCACAGCCCCGTCTAATGGGCCAGCCGCTGTTGGAGCCGAAGACCGATGTGGACACCCTCGCAGACGTGCCGGCGGCGCTCCTCGCGGGCTAGCTAGCCAGGAGGCTCTATCGTTGAACAGTTAACGTAAGCGGCTTATCTTTATGGCATGAACGACGACGTACGACAGTACCTCGCCAGCATCGGCCGCCGTGGAGGCGCGAAGAGCCGACGGTCGCTGGAGCCCGAGACGGCGCGGGACATGGTTCGCGTGCGGGAGGCCCGCCGGGCATACCGGCGGTTCTACGCGTCGTGCTTTTGGTCCTACCGGCCCGACCTCAAGGTCGGGAAGGACGATGTCGCGTGGGTGGCCGACACGCTAAGGAAGCACGGTAATCGAGAGGCTTGGGAGGTCGCCCAACGGCTATGCCGCTAACAGACCTACAGAGGGAGATCCTCGCCGCGTTGGCCCCAGGTCGAGCGCCGGACAGCTACCTGGCGGGCGGTGCGGCCCTGCACTTCGAGCCCAATTCGGTTCGATTCAGCCGCGACCTGGACTTCTTCCATGACTCGGCCGAACGCGTCGCAGCCGCGTACGCGGAAGACCGTGCCGTCCTCGAAGCCGGCGGATACGACGTGGATGTCGAGTTGAGTCAGCCGGGTTTCGTTCGCGCGATCGTCCGAAGCGGTGATCTAGCGACACGGATCGACTGGGCCCACGATTCCGCCTGGCGGTTCATGCCACCGGTTCAGAATGCGCTCGGTGGATTCTTGCTTCACGAGATTGACTTGGCCGTCAACAAGGTGCTCGCGTTGGCAGGTAGGGACGAGCCGCGCGACTTCGTGGATGTTCTGTTCGTCCATGAGCGAGTGCTCGCACTCGGCGCACTCACGTGGGCGGCCGTGGGCAAGGACCCTGGATTCACGCCCTTGTCGCTCTTGGAGCTACTCAAGCGGAGGGGCCGATACCGTCCCGAGGATATGGCCCGCCTGGACCTCACCGTCCCC
>JBDGVT010000021.1:0-23692 GCA_039585495.1 Gemmatimonadota bacterium
GTCGTGGACCTCATGGACGCCTTCGGCTTCGCCAGGGTGCTCATCGAGACCGTCGGCGTCGGTCAGACCGAGCTCGAAGTCACGGCCGCTGCTGATACGGTGGTGGTCGTGCTCGTGCCTGAGTCCGGAGACGCCATTCAGGCGATGAAGGCGGGACTCATGGAGATTGCCGATGTCTTCGTGGTGAACAAGGCCGATCGACCGGGCTCCGCGCGCCTGGTCAAGGAGCTGCGTCAGGCCCTCCACCTGAGGGCAGGCAGCGCGCTCAAGGACATCCCTGCGCACCACGGCGTGGACCTGAGCATGGCCATGAAGAAGGAGAGCACCACGGAGCCTGAGCCGCACGATCCCGAGGCATGGTCGGTCCCCGTTCTGACGACCAATGCACTCACGAACGAGGGTGTAGGCGAGCTCCTCGAGACCATCGATCAGCATGGTGCATGGATGAAGACCAGCGGCCAGTTGGAGTCCCGACGCCGGGAGCGTGCGAGGATCCGCATCCGCGACGTGGTCGATCGGGAACTGCGTCGCGTCGCGTGGCGATCCGAGGAGACCTTGGCCATGTTGGATCAGGGCGTTGAGCGGATTTCGGAAGGGGTGGGGACACCGTATTCGGTGGCACGCGACATGTTGGACGCGCTGCTTCGTTGACCCTTTCTCGGCGCATACGTCATCTTTGGGGCTGTGCAGAGCGCTTCGCCCTCCCGGCGGAGGGTCCGAAGGCCAAGGAGTCTGGATGTCGACGATAGAACGAGACGTTGTGAAGCGGGCTGACCTGGACGCGCTGGTGAAGGAGCGCGAGGCCGAACTCGCGGAACTGAAGGCTCGGATTGCCGAGTGGGAGGAGTCGTACGACGAGACGCCGAAGCGCGAGGCGCTGTTTACGACGATTTCCGGACGTGAGGTGAAGCCGCTCTATACGGAACTGGACCGGGACGGCGCTGAGGACGACGCGCTGGGTTTCCCCGGTTCCTATCCGTTCACGCGGGGTCCGTACACGACCATGTACCGGACCAGACTCTGGACGAAGCGCCAGTTCGCGGGGTTCGCGTCGGCTGAGGAGACCAACGAGCGGTACAAGTATCTGCTCGAGCACGGCCAGACCGGACTCAGCGTCGCGTTCGATTTTCCGACGCTCATGGGATACGACTCGGATCATGCTCGGTCGCTGGGTGAAGTCGGCGTTTGTGGCGTCGCCATTTCCTCCGTCGACGACATGGAGGCGCTGTTCGAGGGCATTCCGCTCGATCAGGTATCGGTCTCGATGACCATCAACGGGCCGGCGATCATCCTCTTCTGCTTCTACGTCGCGGCCGCGGAACGGCAGGGCATCGACGTCAGTGTGCTCCGCGGTACAGTCCAGAATGACATCCTCAAGGAGTACCAGGCGCAGCACGCATGGGTCTATCCACCTGAGCCGGCTCTGCGTTGCATCGTCGACATGTTCGAGTGGTGCAGCGAGAACACCCCGAAGTACAACCCGATCTCGATTTCCGGCTACCACATTCGGGAAGCCGGTTCGACCGCGGCTGAAGAACTCGCCTTTACGTTGCGCAACGGCTTCGAATACGTGGAACGAGGCATCGAGCGAGGCCTCGACGTGGACGCCTTCGCGCCGCGCCTGTCCTTCTTCTTCGATGTGCACAACGACTTTTTCGAGGAGATCGCCAAGCTCAGGGCGGCGCGCAGGATCTGGGCCCGTGGCATGAAGGAGAAGTACGGGGCCAAGAACCCGGACTCGTGGCGCCTTCGCACGCACTGCCAGACCGCCGGTGTGAGCCTCACGGCACAGCAGGCAGAGAACAACATCGTGCGGGTCGCCTATCAGGCGATGGCTGCGGCCCTCGGTGGGACACAGTCGCTGCACACCAACTCGATGGACGAGACGCTCTCGCTTCCGACCGAGAAGGCGGTTCGGATCGCTCTGCGGACGCAGCAGATCCTGGCTTTCGAATCGGGCGTGCCCAACACGATCGACCCACTCGCCGGATCGTACTTCATCGAGTCGCTCACCGATGAACTGGAGCGCGATGCATTGGCGCTCTTCGACGAAATCGACGCCATGGGAGGGGTCGTTCCGGGCATCGAACAAGGTTGGTTCCAACAGGCGATCGCGGGTTCCGCCATGCGGCAGCAACGCGAGGTCGAATCAGGCGAACGAATCGTGGTGGGTGTGAACCACTACCTCGAAGGGTCCGAGAAGATCGAGATCGATACGCTCAAGATCGACCCCGAGGTGGAACGTCGTCAGGTCGAGAAGATGGCGCGCATGCGTGCCCGAAGGGACGACGACGTAGTGGCGTCCACGCTCGCGGCGCTCACCGAAGCCTGTCGGACTGAAGAAAACGTGGTGCCGCTCATTCTCGACTGCGCGCGCGCGTACTGTACCCTTTACGAAATCCGTGCGGCGATGGAAGAGGTCTTCGGCTCCTACAAAGAGCCGGTGTTCTTCTAGACGCTCTCCGGCGGCTTAACCCGCTCACAGCAGGAAACCACCCACATGACCGACGAAAGAAAAGTCAGAGTCCTCGTGGCCAAGCCTGGCCTCGATGGACACGACCGTGGCGCGAAGGTCATCGCCAGCGCCTTCAGGGACGCCGGCTTCGAGGTGATCTACACCGGGCTGCATCAGACACCCGAGATGATCGTGAGCGCTGCGATCCAGGAGGACGTCGACGTCGTCGCGATGTCGGTTCTCTCGGGCGCGCACATGACGCTCTTCCCTCGTGTGAAGGCACTTCTCGACGAGGCGGGCGCCGACCACGTCCTCCTCACGGGTGGCGGGATCATTCCGGAGGACGACGTCGCGGCCCTGGAACGTGAGGGCGTCGGGAGGCTCTTCGGCCCGGGTACGTCCACGACCACGGCGATCGAATACGTGAGCGAGTGGTTCTCGACTCAGCAAACGGCTTGATCGTTCCGGTTGTGGCATCGGGGTGGCTTTCCTCGTGACCGACGAGGCCCCCACCAGCGCTTCCGGTCGTCTCGGTGCGCTTTCCGCCGAACTCAAGGAGCTACGAGGCGAGCTTCGCCTCGGGGGCGGCGCGAAGCGCATCGCCAGGCAGCACGAGCAGGGTAAGCTGACTGCTCGGGAGCGGATCGAGCTTCTGCTCGATCCGGGCGAGCCGTCTGTGGAGATCGGCATGCTGGTCGCCCACGACCTCTACGAGGGCAAGGCCCCCGGCGCGGGGGTCGTGACCACGGTTGGCCGGGTCGAGGGGCGAGAGGTGGTAGTCGTCGCCAACGACGCCACCGTGAAGGCTGGATCCTGGTGGCCGGAGACCATCACCAAGATCCTGCGTGCTCAGGAGATCGCGATGCGGTGCCGCGTCCCGATCATCTATCTGGTCGATTCGGCGGGCGTCAATCTGCCGTACCAGAGTGGGGTCTTCCCCGGGCAATACGGGGCCGCACGGATCTTCTACTACAACTCCGTCATGCGCCGGTATCTAAGGATTCCGCAGCTCGCGGCGGTCATGGGTCCGTGTATCGCGGGCGGTGCCTATCTGCCCGCGCTGTCCGACGTGATTCTCATGGTCGAGGGCACGTCGTTCATGGGTCTCGGCGGTCCCAATCTGGTGAAGGGTGCGACCGGACAGACTGTGGACTCCGAGGAGCTCGGGGGCGCGCGGATGCACACCGAGGTGAGCGCCGTCGCTCACTACATGGTCCCGGACGACGAGGCGTGTATCGCCCGACTCCGACAGCTGGTGCGAGAGTTGCCGGTGGAGGTCGTGCCCGCGGATCGCCTGGCGACGCCCCCCAAGCGACTCGCCTACGACCTCTACGACATCATGCCGGACGATCACCGGCAGCCCTACGAGATGCGTCACGTCTTCGAGTGCATTCTCGACGGAGAGGAACTCGATGAGTTCCAGCCCGGGCACGCTCCGGAGATGGTGTGCGGCACAGGCTTCCTCGATGGCATCCCCGTGGGCGTGATCGCCAACGCCCGGGGCATGTTCAAGAGCCAGACCGGAGGGCGGCCACGCTTCGGGGGTATCGTCTACGCGGAGAGCGCACGGAAAATGGCGTACTTCATCGAGACGATGAATCGACATCACACTCCCTTGCTCTTCATTCAGGACGTTTCGGGCTTTATGGTCGGGCCTGAGGCGGAGCACTCGGGGATCATTCGCGCCGGGGCCGACTTCGTGGAGGCGATGGCGACCGCAACCGTTCCGAAGATCGTTCTGACGCTCAACCATGCCTCCGGCGCGGGCTACTACGCGATGGCGGGGCAGGGCTTCGATCCGGACTTCATTCTCTCGCTACCCACCGGTCGGATGGGGGTAATGGAGGGGGCCAGCGCGGTGATGGCACTCTTTTCGTCTCAGCTGGAGAAGCTCAAGGAAGAGGGCGCGGTGCCCGACGAGGATCTCACGACACGGATGGACGAGGTGCGCGAAGAATACGATCGACAACTCGACGCCCGCTTTGCGGCCGCTCGCGGGTTCGTGGACGAGATCGCCTTGCCCGAGGAACTGCGACCGGCGCTCGGCCTCCTGCTGCGCGCCGCTCGCCAGAACCCGGGGCCCCACATTGGCCCCTTCCAGATCGCGGGGTCCATGACATGAGCGACCCCCGTATCGTGAGGATCGGGAGCGGTCAGGGATTCTGGGGCGATGACCTCGAGGCTCCGGTTCGGCAGGTCGAGGGTGGTCCGATCGACTACCTCATGCTCGACTACCTCGCCGAAGTCACGATGTCGATCATGCAGAAGCAGCGGGCGAGGAACCCGGAGGCCGGATACGCCCGCGACTTCGTGCCGCTCATGGAGCGGATCTTCCCGCAGTGTATCGACCGCGGGGTCCGCGTGGTGACCAATGCCGGCGGAGTGAATCCGGAGGGGTGTGCCGATGCCCTGGTGGAAGCGGGCCGAAGGGTCGATGTCGGCGGCCGGGCCAGAGTCGGCCTCGTCACGGGCGACGATCTGATGGATCGGCTCGACTCGTTGCTGGACTCGGGCCACGAACTCGCGAACATGGAGACGGGTGAGCCGTTGTCGATGATTCGTGGGCGTGTTCAGAGCGCGAATGCGTACATCGGCGCCGAGCCCATCGTCGAGGCGCTCGGCCTCGGCGCAGACGTCATCGTCACGGGCCGAAGCACGGATACCGCGCTCACCTATGGTCCGCTCATTCACGAATTCGGGTGGGACAGCGACGATCACGACCGCATCGCGGCGGGCGTCGTTGCGGGTCACATCAACGAGTGTGGAGCCCAGTGCACGGGCGGGAACTGTCTCATCGACTGGTGGGAGATTCCGGGGATGGAGCGGGTCGGTTTTCCGATCGTCGAGGTCAGCCCGGATGGCTCCTTCGTCGTTACCAAGCACGACGGCTCCGGCGGCAGGGTTACCCGCGCTTCCGTCGCAGAACAGATCGTCTACGAGATGGGCGATCCCACGACATACATCACGCCGGACGTCGTGGCGGACTTCACGTCGATCCACCTCGACGATCAAGGAAATGATCGTGTGAGGGTTCACGGCGTAACCGGGAGCGCGAAAACCGAATTCCTGAAGGTCTCCATCGCATATGCGTCAGGCTGGAAGGCGACCGGGACGCTGACGTACGCCTGGCCGGACGCAGCTGCGAAAGCGAAAGCCGCCGACCAGATCCTTCGTCAACGTCTGGATCGGCTCGACCTCTCGTTCGATGAGATCCGCACCGAACTCGTGGGTTGGGACTCCACGCACGGCCCCCTCGTTGGCGAACCGCCGGCCGATCTTCCGGAGGTCCAGCTACGTGTTGGCGTGCGATCGTCGGACAGGGCGGCCGTCGAGCGGTTCTCGCGGGAGATCGCTCCGTTGGTGCTGACGGGTCCTCCCTCGGTAACCGGCTTCGCAGGTGGTCGACCGCGCGTCCAGGAGATCATGGCCTACTGGCCCGCGTTGATCCGCCGCGAGGCCGTCGAGTCACATCTCCGGGTGGAGGTGCGAGAGGTATGACCCGCGTCCAACTCGTCCACCTCGCCCATGCAAGATCTGGCGACAAAGGGGACACGGCCAACGTGGGTGTCATCGCCTACGACGAGGCTCACTACGATCTGCTCCGAGAGCACCTGACCGCCGCAGCGGTCAAGGAGCACTTCGGTACGATGGTGAAGGGTGAGGTGGAGCGTTTCGAGCTGCCGAATCTGGGCGCGCTCAACTTCCTGCTTCACGGGGCACTTGGGGGGGGAGGCACCATGTCGCTCATGAACGATGCCCAGGGGAAGGTCTTCAGCACGGCTCTTCTCAGGATGGAGCTCGATGTGCCCGATGACATCGCCGAGGCCGTGCGCGGTCGGGGAAGGGTGCCGGAGGGGTGGTCGCCGGGTGGGGCGACGTCGGCGTGACGGAGCCCATCGCACTGTATTCAGTTACCGATGGGGTAGCCGCGGTCACGTTGAACCGGCCCGACAAGCGCAACGCGTTGAATGCCGCGCTGGTGGGGGCGCTCAAGGAACGTCTTTCCGATGCAGCGGCAGATGCGGCAGTGCGGATCGTGACGATTACCGGGGCGGGGAAGGATTTCTGTTCAGGTGCCGATCTCGCGGATCTGGAACGGATCTCCGAAATGGGCGCGGAAGAGAATCTGGAGGACGCTCGCTCGCTCGGTGCGCTCTTCGTCCAGATGCGTCATCACCCACACCCGATCGTCGCCATCGTGGAGGGTCGGGCCCTCGCAGGGGGATGCGGTCTGGCGACCGCGTGCGATCTCGTGTTGGCTCGTGACGACGCGGAGTTCGGATATCCGGAGTCCCATCTCGGATTCGTCCCGGCCCTCGTCATGACCATTCTCAGGCGGCGCGTCGGTGAGGGCCGTGCGTTCGAACTGGTCGCTCAGGGCGCTCGCTTCGGAGCGGTCGAGGCCGAGCGCATCGGCCTCGTGTCTCGGACGTTCGCGGCTGATGCGTTCCAGGCAGAAGTCTCCGACTACATCGCGGCCCTGGCTGCGAAGCCTCCGTCGGCGCTCACGTTGACCAAGGGCCTGCTGTACGAGCTCGATGGGCTCGACTTCGAGGACGGCATGGAGCGGGCCTCTCAGGTAAATGCGGAAGCGCGCATGACGGATGCGTGCCGCGCCGGAGTGCGCGCCTTTCTCGACAAGTCCAAGGCCGACCCGCGCCCGTCTTCATGATCGATCGCCGTCGCCGCGATGACCGATACCTCGAGTGGAAGGTCTGGGTGTTCTGCCTCGCGGCGGTGTTCGGGCTAGGGGGGATCTATCTGGATACGCGGTGGCTGACAGGGGTGGCGATCGTCCTTCTCACGTCCGCCATGCTTCTGCGGCTTCTTCCTGGCGGCCGGAGAGCAGTACTCGATGAGGATGAATCCGACGGCGAAGGGACGGGGCTGGCCGAATCGGAGGACGCCCACCCCGTGGACGCCGAATCCGAAGCCGGTGAGCCCGAAGAGGCCGAATCCAGCATGTAGGCGCCCGCCCGACTCGCCGACCCTTCATGGGTGTCACGAGATCGAGATCCTGTCGCTGTTCTTCGCAGTCGTTTCGGCTATCCGGGCTTCCGGCCTGGTCAGGAAGAGCTGGTCCGGGCCATCCTGGCGGGGCGCGATGCGCTGGGGGTGCTACCGACCGGAGGTGGCAAGAGCGTCTGTTTTCAGGTGCCTGCCTTCATCCTCGGTGGGGTCACGCTCGTCGTCACCCCCCTCGTTTCGCTCATGGACGATCAGGTCGTTCGCGCCCGTTCCGTGGGACTGAGAGCCGGCAACCTCAGTTCGACCCAGACACCGGACTCCCGTATGGACGTAATGGGTCGCCTACGTGCAGGTACGATCGACGTCCTCTTCGTGTCCCCCGAGCGATTGGATGTGCCGTCGTTTCGGACGATGCTCGAGTGCCTCGAGATCCGGCTCGTTGCGGTCGACGAGGCTCACTGCATCAGTGAGTGGGGCCACGATTTTCGGCCGGCGTACCGCAGGATCGGACGGCTCGTGTCTTCGACCCGGTGTCCGACGCTCGCGTTGACCGCGAGCGCGACCCCCGCAGTTCGCGCCGATATCCTCCAGAACCTCGACCTCCGCGATCCGTGTGTCGAAGTCCGCTCGTTCGACCGTCCCAACCTGTCGTGGGCGGTACTTCCGGGAGGGCCGCACCACGAGCGCGCCGGTCGGGCCTACCGCCTGATCCGTGCCCGACCTGGATGTGCCATCGTGTATGCGCCCACCCGGCGATCGGTCGAGACGGTGCGCGACCACCTCGCGGCGCGCGGTTTCCGGGCGAACGCCTATCACGCGGGACTTCCGGCCGCCGAGCGGACCCGAGTCCAGGAGGACTTCATGGCGGGCAGGTCCCGTGTCGTCGTGGCGACCAACGCGTTCGGAATGGGGATCGACAAGGCGGACGTGCGAACGGTCGTGCACATACAGCTGCCGTCTACCCTGGAGTCGTACTACCAGGAGGCCGGAAGAGCCGGGCGGGATGGCCTTCCTTCACTCTGCGTGGCATTCCACGGACGGTCGGATCGTCAACTTGCGCTTCGGTTCATCGATCGGAGTCATCCGGCCACGCACAGTCTTCGCCGACTGCACCGTACGCTCCGAAGAGTCGCCGACGATGGCGGCACCGCTCGCGTCGACCACCCCGATATCGTGGCGGTACTGGGGTCGGTGCCGGAGGCCTGGATGGCAGGCGAACCCGCCGGTCCATTGGCCTCCTTGGAACGTGTGGGTGCTATCCGTCGAATCATCGATGGGAGAGGAGAGCCCGGGCCGGCATCCGGGGTAGCGGGAACTCGGAGGATCCGGCCAGGGTCTCTACCGTGCCGCGTCGGTGTGCGTAGACACGCCGATCTAGCAGCGGCCGCGCGTCAGAGACGTCGTGTCCGCTCCAAGCTGGACGCGGTCCGGCGCTTCGCCCGAAGCCGGGGGTGCCGCTGCGCCGAGCTTCTCCGCTACTTTGGAGAGATGGCACCATCTCGCTGCGGTCGATGTGACCGATGCGGGCTCTACGTAGAAGAAGGCCTGGATGGATAGATACCTGACAGACGAGCACGTTTCGCTCCGTGAGCAGGTCAATCGCTTCGCGCGCGAAGCGATCGTCCCTGTTGCTCGCGAGTTCGACGAGACGGGCGAGTTTCCATGGGACAACGTCAAGGCGATGGCGGACATGGGGCTCTTCGGTGTGCCAGTTCCGCAGGACCTCGGCGGAATGGGCAGAGACTACCTCAGTTACATTCTCGTCGTCGAGGAGCTGGCCAAGTTCGACGCCAGCCACTCCATCACGGTGTCGGCGCACACGACACTCGGCATGTCCCCGATTCTGACCTTCGGGACGGAAGAGCAGAAGAGGCGCTTCGTGCCCCCTCTCGCGACAGGCGAGGTCCTCGGAGGCTTCGGCCTGACCGAGCCGGGTGCCGGATCGGACTCGTCCGGGACGCGGACCCGCGCCGTACGGGACGGCGAGGGCTACCGTCTGAACGGGGCGAAGATCTTCATCACGAACGCCGGGGTCGGAGAAATATTCGTGGCGACGGCCGTTACGAGCCCGGGCCAGGGATCGAAGGGCATCAGCAGCTTCATCGTGTGCAAGCCGACGACCGATCTGGAAAGAGCGGCAGCGGTGGGATGTGGGCATCGCGACGATCTTCCGTTTACGGAGGGCCTTCGCGCAGGGGAGAAAGAAGACAAGATGGGTTGGCGCGCTTCGGACACCCGGGAATTGCACTTCGAGGACTCGTTCGTTCCCGAGGAGCACAGGCTGGGTGAGGAGGGGCAGGGGTTCGTCAATTTCATGAAGACGCTCGACGCCGGTCGAATCGGTGTCGCAGCCCTTTCGCTCGGATTGGCCGAAGGCGCACTCGATGCGGCCGTCCGGTATACCAGCGGCCGTGAGCAGTTCGGGAAGCCTGTCTGGGACTTCCAGCAGGTGCAGTTTCGCCTGGCTGACATTGCCACGGACATCGAGGCCGGAAGGCACCTCACGTATCATGCCGCTTGGCTAAAGGACCAGGGTGCCCCTTATTCCAGAGAGGCCGCGATGGCGAAGCTCTTCTGTTCGGAGCTCGCGATGAGGGCCACCATGGGCGCGATCCAGACGATGGGTGGTGCCGGCTACACCAGTGATTACCCGGTCGAGCGGATGATGCGCGACGCGAAGATCTGCGAGATCGGTGAAGGAACGAATGAAATCCAGCGGCTCGTCATAGCACGTGAGATGCTCGGCGATCTGCTGAAAGAATCGGATGAGAAGTCTGCGCCTGAAGTGCGGGAACTGCCCGCCGGCGCTGGAGTGAAATAACCAAACGTCGGCCCGTGGCGGCAGGCAGCGAGCGTTCGAATCCAAGTTGGAGGACGCCGTTACGCCGCGCCCGGATTGACCGGATACCAAGCGGTAGCCGTGACTGCTCGCGTCGCATTCGCGACGAGCAGTACCGGGACGCGCTCGGTGCCGGTAGCGGTCAAGCGGACCGACACGATATCGGAGATAAGATTTGAGGAGAGAAATCCTCGTGAGTACGACCCCACAAGAGTCATGGGTCGCGCTTCTGGAAGACGACAAGCTCGTGGAAATCATGTTCGACCGGCCCGATCAAGATCGGATCCTGGGCGACATCTTCCTCGGGAGAGTCGATGCGGTGTTGCCTGGTATCCAGGCCGCTTTCGTCGACATAGGGACCGAAAAATCCGGTTTCCTGCACGTATCCGACCTGAACCTCGACGACGACGACGACGACGAGAACGGGAACGGGAAGGGTCGAGGACGCGGAGGCCGCCGTCGGACCCGGCAGCTGCCTCCCATTCAGGACCACCTGAAGAAGGGTCAGATGATCCTCGTTCAGGTCACCAAAGAGGCGATCAGCACCAAAGGGCCACGTATCACCGCGCAGGTCTCCCTGCCCGGACGATTCCTGGTCTACATGCCACACGCTTCGCGCGTGGGCATCAGTAGGAAGATCGAGGGCCGCGATCAGCGCGCCAAGCTGCGGAAGATGGCCCAGAAGATCCTTCCCAAGGACAGCGGCGGGATCATCGTCCGAACCGTGGGTGAAGAGGTCACAGAGGAGAAACTCGAACGAGAGTTCAAGCGACTCCACGAGCGTTGGGAGGCCATCAAGGCCAAGTCCGGCGCGCAGAGCGGGCCTGCCGCGATCTATGGTGAGGCGACACTCATCAGCGGCGTAATCCGCGACCTGTTCAGTGACAAGTTCGACGCTCTTCGAGTGGACTCGGAGGCCGCGCACAACGAGATCGTCGACTACGTGAAGAGCGTCGACCCCGATCTCTTGGACCGGGTGCATCTGCACAACGGGGCGACTCCACTCTTCGACCAGTACAACGTCGAAGAGGAAATCCAAAAGGCATTCCGCCGGAAAGTGTCACTCAAGTCTGGTGGTACGCTGGTAATCGAGCCGACGGAAGCGCTCGTGTCTGTCGACGTGAACACAGGCCGCTTCACCGGCAAGGGCAAGAAGGACCCGGAACAGACGATTCTGAGGACGAACCTCGAGGCTGCGCGCGAGATCACCAAGCAGCTCCGGCTGCGCGATATCGGTGGAATCATCGTCGTCGACTTCATTGACATGGAATCTCAGGAGAACCGTGACAAGGTCCTCAAGGAATTGAGATCCCATCTTGGTCGCGATCGGGCCCGCACGAAGGCGTTCGAGGTGTCGAACCTCGGGCTCGTGGAGATGACGCGTCAGCGTGTACGGCCGTCGCTTTTCAACTCGCTCACAGCGATCTGCTCGTCATGCGGTGGCATCGGGCGGGTCTACACACCGGCCACCGTGGTGCGGCAGATCGAGCGTACGCTGAAGCGGGCCGCAGCATCCAAGGAAGAGAAGAGCATCGTCGTTCGGGTGCACCCGGAAGTGGCGCTCCGCGTGATCGAAGAGGAACCGGGGTTACTCAAGCGACTCCGGGGTGGCACCAAGCTCCAATTGCAGATGCGGGACGACCCGCTCATGCGAACCGACGAGTTCCGCCTGCTCTCGGGCCCGGCGGAGACGGATGTCACCGAGAAATACGCTGCCTAACGCCTATCTTCTGGCATCTTGACCGTCTGGCGAGACGGGTCGACATTTACAGGCTCTACATTGAAGACCGAGCCCAAGTGGGAACTCGATATGTACGCGGTTTTTCAAACAGGTGGGAAGCAATTTCGGGCTGAGCCCGGCTCCCGCCTTCGTATCCCGACGCTCGACGTCGAGCCAGGGGAATCAGTGACCTTCGATCACGTGCTTCTCACCGGAGACGGTGAAGAGAACGTGCAGGTCGGTGTACCCGTAGTCGACGGTGCGTCGGTCAAGGCGGAGGTTCTGCGCCATGGACGCGGTGACAAGATCATCGTGTTCAAGCGGAAACGCCGGAAAGGCTATCGCAAGAAGCAGGGCCACCGGCAGAACTTTACGGAGATTCGGATCGACGAGGTCGCGCTCGGCTGAGCGTACTCGGGTCCTTCTCGATAGAGGGTAGTCAGATGGCACATAAGAAGGCAGGTGGCTCAAGTCGGAACGGTCGGGACAGCAATCCCAACCGTCTCGGAGTCAAGCGCTTCGGCGGTGAACCGATTCGCGCAGGTGGCATCATTGTGCGCCAGCGCGGCACCCGCATTCATCCTGGCCGCAATGTCGGTCGCGGGAAGGACGACACCCTTTTCTCCCTCGTCGACGGCGTAGTGACGTTCGAGCGCTTGAAAGCTCGGAAGGTCGTTTCGGTCTACGCCGCAGAGTAGTTCCCCAATTCGCTTCCAGGTCCGGAGGGACGGCGCTTAGCCGACCCACCGGGCCTTTTCGCATATCCCTTCGCCCTATGGCGAGGGAACGCTCGATCCTCCCGCGGGTTCTTTAGACGAACCTGACCACCCTTGGAGTGCTTGGGAGGACTGGGCGACACTAGAAGGAGGTAGACCATGTCTGCCATTTACCTTCGCGGGCTTGCCCGTGTCGATAGGGACTCTTCGGAGTCCTTGCAGGATCGGAGGGTCGATGTTTCGCGACTCCGTTGGTTGGGGACGCTGCTGGTGGTCCCGCTGCTGGCGATCCCCCTCCTCTGGCTGGAGCAGGATCCGGTCGAGAGAGCCGTGACGTTGCAGGCAATCTCGGTGAGTGAGCCGCCGCCGGTTGCCGCGCTGCCGCTCCACGTGAATCCGAGGGTCGAGCGTTGGCTGGAGGCGTTTCAGACCACCCGGCGCCCAGAGCTCGAAACTTTGCTGGCACGGCGCGGGCTTTACGCCGGCATGATTCGCCAGAAGTTGCGAGATCGCGGGATGCCGGAAGAGCTCCTGTACATTCCGTTGATCGAGTCGGGTCTTTCGCCCATGGCGGTTTCGCGCGTGTCGGCGGTTGGCATGTGGCAGTTCATGGGCCCGACCGCGACCCAGTACGGCCTGCGCGTCGACGAGTACGTCGACGAACGTCGCGATCCGTTTCGTGCTACCGATGCTGCGCTCGACTACCTGGCGTGGCTGCACGACCGCTTTGGTGGCTCGTGGTACCTGGCGGCTGCGGCCTATAACGCCGGTCCCGGTCGGATGGAGCGCATTCTCAATCGGCATGCCGAGGGGCGTCGCGGCGACGAGGGTCTGTATTGGGAGATCCTCGAACACCTGCCTCGGGAGACCCGCGAGTACGTTCCCAAGATGATCGCGGTCACGATGCTCGGTAATGATGCGGACGCGACCGGGTTCGACTCTTCCGCTTTTCCACCGGTTCGGTATGAAAACGTGTTCGTACCCGGCGGTACCACGCTGGCCAGCGTCGCCCGAGCGCTCGACATCCCGGTCGAGACGCTACATGGCCTGAATCCTCACCTCACACGCTGGGTGACCCCTCCGTTCGAGATCTACGGGGTACGGATTCCGATCGGGGGTGGAGCTACGGTCGTTGACGCCCACGCAATGATCCAGCAGGCGAGCGCGACCGACGACTAGGGCGCTCGAAGCTCGCTAAGGGAGTTGGGGCGGGCCCCACCGGGTCCGCCCCTCCTGCGCGTCACGGGCCGACGCCATGATCCTCCAGACGACGTCGCGCATAAGTTCCTCGTCGACGCCCAGTTCCCGCGCCAGTTCTGCTGCTCTGCGCACGACCTTCGCCTCCTGAGCCGGGTCCATGACCGGAAGGTCCAGCGCAGCCTTCACCTTCCCGATCTCGAGTACCAGGTCGCGCCGTTCGCCCACGAGTGCCACCAGATCCCGGTCGACCGTGCGAATCCTGTCTCGGAGCTGTTCGAGCCTCGCGCCCGCGTCATCCTGCTGACTCATTAGAAGAAGTCTTTCAGGTGCTCGGAATCCTGACGAGGGGTGGCGAGACTTACGCTGATGAGGACCGGGATATGCACCAGGAGAGCGAGAATGCCCTCATGCATGTCGAAGGGCTTTAGCTCCGGGTTCCACCAGAAGAAGAATGCCGTCGCTGCTCCCGCGACAAGTCCGGCCAGAACGCCCCGCGTCGTGGCCCGTTTCCAGTAGAGCGCCGCGAGTACCGGCGGTGCGAATTGCGAGATGATCCCGTAGGCCGAGGCCAGCAACAGTACGAGCGAGGAGTCCGGATCGAGCGCGAAGTAGTACGCGGTCGCTCCCGTAATGAGCACCAGGAGTTGCATCAACCTCCGCTGCTGACGCTCCTCAATCTCGACGAACTTGGCGACGCCATCTTCGACGAACACCGAGGCGGACGCGTGCAGAAGGGCGTCGCCCGTCGACATGGAAGCGGAGAGCGCTCCCGCGCAGAAGAGACCGATCACGATTGCCGGGAGGTCGGTCTCCAGAATCATGAAGGGGAGAATGAAGTCTGGGGCCTGGGGAGAGCCTCCGGCGAACAGTACGCCGGAGAAGCCGATCAGGAAGACTGGAATGAGGAAGAGCTGAAACGTCGGGAAGAGGATCACGGTCCGTCGGAGCGTATCATCGTCCTTCGCCGTGAAGGCCTTCATGAAGAGGTGAGGCCACATCATCAACCCGATCGCGCTGACGAGAATGAACGTGCTGTACGCACCCCAACTCCACGGGTCGCCCGTGGAGGTGAGTCCGGGTGGCACGAGGAGCTCTGGCCGTGCTGCGGCGATCTGCGTGAACATCTCGCCGACGCCTCCGTAGAGTCGATACGGCAGGTACAACCCGAGCGTCCAGGCGATCACGACCATGAACACGCCCTGGAACGTATTCGTCCATCCCACGGCCATGGCGCCCGCCGACAACACGTACACGATCACGATGCCGTACGCGACCAGCGCACCTGCCCAGAGCGGTACGTGCCCGTCGGTCACGGCCTCGATGACGATTCCGGCACCACGCATCTGTAGTGTGATGTACGGGACGAACGCCACCAGGCTCAGAAGCGCGATGATGGCCGAGAGCCCCTTCGAGGGGAAGCGTCCCGTGATGAGCTGGGCCTGGGTCACATATCCGTGCCGCCGGCCCAGCGCCGCGACCCGGGGGCCGACCCAGTAGAACGGGGCCATGCCGAGGGCCCCGTACGCCAGGATGTAGAAGGCTGCCGCACCCCTCGAATAGGCCCAGCCGGGGCCACCGAGGAAGGCGAATGCGCTGAACACGGAGGCGCCCGTCACGAAGTACATGACGATGAGCCCGAAGCTCCGGTCGGCGGCCACGTATCCAGTGACGCTGTCCGACGACTTGCGTCCGGCCATCAGGCCGATCGTGAGCGTGAGCGCGAGGTACGCGCTGATGATGATCGTGACGACGACCCATTGCTCCATCAGTCGTCACCTCCGTCTCGGTAGCGTCTTTCGACGCGGTCGAGGAGGTAGAGGACCACCACGCTGCCAGCGATCCAGGAAGCGATCCATGCCATCGAGAAGGGAAGCCCCAGTATGAAGGGCTCCATCTTCGCAAACGGTAGCAGGCCGGGCCACGTGACGAAGAAGGTCGCGAGCAGGAAATAGAGGCCGGTAAGGATCCGGGCGGTGCTCAGAGTCATGGGCGGATCGGGTCGAGATGGCGGCGCGTGTTCACGCGGTCGGGTGAGCGAACGGCCGCAATCGTAGCGTACTACGTCGAGGGCCGCACGGGTCGGTTCTCTAGCCTACCGGCCCTTGAACTCGGGCTTTCTCTTTTCCACGAACGCCGCGACGCCCTCTCGACCGTCTTCGGACGCGAATGCGTCGAGGAAACGCTCCTTCTCGTACACGAGCCCCTCGGCGAGCGGCAGCTCCGCCGCGGCCCGAATCGCTTCCTTTGCCAGGCGGAGCGCGACCGGGCTCCAGCGCGCCATGCGGCCCGCCAACTCGGTGGCGTGGGCCAGATGGTGCCCTTCGTCGACCAGGACGTCGATGAGCCCGATCCGGTGTGCCTCTTCCGCTTCGATGAAGTCACCCGTGAGCGAGATGATCGACGCCCAGCCACGGCCCACGAGGCGGACGAGTCGCTGAGTGCCGCCGCCTCCCGGGATCAGGCCGATCCGGATTTCTGCCTGGCTGATCCGCGCGGTCCGGTCTGCGACGCGGATGTCACATGCGAGCGCCAACTCGGATCCCCCACCGATGCAAAAGCCGTGAATCGCGGCGATCACTGGCTTGGGGAAGTCCGCGACCGTTTCGTAGATCCTGCGTTCTTCGTAGACCGCGCGCTGCTCATCCGCGGTGCGGGCGGCGAACTCCGTGATATCCGCTCCCGCGACGAACGCCTTTTCGCCGGTGCCGTGCATGACCACGACGCGCACGTCGTCATCGGCCTCGAGTTCGTCGAAGGTCTCGCGCAGAATTCCGCGAACCTCTGCGTTCAGGGCGTTGAGCTTGTCGGGGCGGTTGAGTGTGATGACCGCGATGTGGTCGTCGCGCCTCTCGATCAGTACAGGAGCGTCGCTCATGGGGACTCCGGTGTCGGACGGCGGCTCTGGCTCACCATGTGTAAAACCCCTGACCACTTTTCTTACCGAGCTTTCCTTCGGAGACCATTCGCCGGAGTAGCTCGGGCGGCTCGAAGGCGTCCGAGTCGAGCGTCTCGTGAAGGTACTCCGCGATCCCGAGGCGGACGTCCAGGCCGACGAGGTCCGTCAGCCTTAGAGGGCCCATCGGATGCCGGTATCCCAGCTCCATCGCCTTGTCTATGTCCTCGGGGCTCGCGACTTCCTGTTCGACCATCCGGATCGCTTCCATGCCGATTACGATGCCCAGACGAGAAGAGGCGAAACCGGGCGCGTCCCGCACGACGATCGGTTCCTTGTCCAGCCTGCGCACGAACTCGACGGATGCATCCCGCGTGGCGGCACCGGTTTCTTCTCCCCAGACCACCTCGACCAGCTTCATGATGTGGACGGGGTTGAAGAAGTGGAGACCGATGAACCGCCCTGGATCGGTAACCGCGGAGGCGATCGTACCGATAGACAGGGAAGAGGTATTGCTCGCGAGAATCGCGTTGGAGGGCGCGGCCGCGTCGACCTCCCCGAATATGCGCTCTTTCAGCTCCATCGACTCAGGAGCCGCCTCGATCACGAGGTCCGTTCCCTCGACCGCTTCTGCGATGACAGTGGCTGTGGACAGGCGACTGAGTACCGCGTCGCGTTCTGACTCCGTGACTTTCCCACGGTCGATGCCCTTGTCGAGATTGCCCGCGATCCTCTTCAGGCCCGCGGCCACCGCCTCGTCATCGATGTCATAGAGCCGGACATCGCATCCGGCCGCGGCACACACCTGTGCGATGCCGTGACCCATCGTGCCCGCGCCAAGCACCGCGACCGTGTCGATCGGGCTCATGCGCGCTCCAGCAAACTTGCGATTCCCTGACCGACACCGATGCACATCGATGCGAGACCCCGGTCGACACCTCGCCGGCGCATCTCGTGGACGAGCGTGACCATGATACGGGCTCCCGAGCAACCGACGGGGTGGCCGAGGGCGATCGCTCCACCGCTTACGTTCACGATGGAGGGGTCGAGTTCCAGCTCGGCGAGGCAGGGGAGTGCCTGAGCCGCGAACGCTTCGTTGAGCTCGATCAGGTCGATATCCTCTGCCTTCCACCCCGCCCGGGCCAGGGCCTTTCGGGTGGCGGGCACCGGGCCGATCCCCATGCGGTGCGGTTCGACACCGGCGACGGCGCCGGCTACCACCCGTGCCATCGGCTCGAGGCCGAGCTCCTTCCCGCGCTCCGCTGAAACGACCAGGAGCGCGGCTGCTCCATCGTTGATCCCCGAGGAGTTCCCTGCGGTGACCGTGCCCTCCTTCTTGAAGACCGGACGGAGGCGAGAGAGCGACTCCACCGTCGTGCCGGCGCGCGGATGCTCGTCGGTGGCGACGGTCACGGGGTCCCCTTTTCGCTGTGGGATCGAAACCGGGACGATCTCATCGTCGAACCGACCAGCCTTGATCGCACGCTCTGCGCGCTGCTGGCTCTCGGCCGCGAATTCATCCTGTGCTTCTCTGGTCACGCCGAACTCTTCGGCGATCACCTCTGCCGTTTCTCCCAGCCCGATGGTCCACTCGGGCGTGAAGGCCGGATTGGGGAACCGCCATCCCAGGACGGTATCGGCGGTACTCGGGTGTCCGCGCTGGTAACCGACGGACGGCTTCAGCATGACGTACGGGGCACGGCTCATGCTCTCGACCCCACCGGCGATGAAGACGTCCCCCTCGCCGGCCGAGATGGCGTGAAAGGCGGAGAGGACCGCCTGCATTCCGGATCCGCACAGTCGATTGATCGTCTGGCCGGGGACGGTGACCGGAAGCCCTGAACGGAGCAGGGCCATGCGACTCACGTTGCGGTTGTCCTCTCCGGCCTGGTTGATGCAGCCGAACAGGACGTCGTCCACAGACTCGGGATCGACTCCGGTCCGCTTCATCAGGGCTTCGATGGTCAGCGCAGCCAGGTCGTCCGGCCGGACGCCTGCAAGGCCGCCCCCATGTCGGCCGATCGGCGTGCGAACGCCGTCGATGATCCATGCTTCAGGCATGTCGGGTTTGCTCCGGCTATCGATCCATGGCGACCCAGACGCTCTTCACCTGGGTGTACTTGTCGAGCGCCGCCTCGTAGCCGAGATCGCGCCCGAAACCGCTCGCCTTATACCCGCCGAAGGGCGATGCGGAGTCGTATTGGTTGTACGTATTGATCCATACCGTGCCGGCCTGAACCTCGCGGGCCACGCGGTGAGCCTTGCCGACGTCCCGGGTCCAGATTCCCGCTGCGAGACCATAGGCAGTCTGGTTTGCTTTGGCGATCGCGTCGTCGAGGTCGTCGACCGGGATGACCGCGGCAACGGGCCCGAAAATCTCCTCCCGCGCGATCGTCATCTCGGGGTCTACGTCCGCGAAGACGGTCGCCGTCACGAAATTGCCTTTTCCGTCTACCGTGGTCCTTTCACCGCCACTCACCAACCGGGCTCCTTCACTCTTCCCGGCCTCGACGTAGTGCATGACACGATCGAGCTGCTCCTCGCTGACGATCGCACCCAGGCGTGTGTCGGCGTCCATCGGGTCGCCCACGGTCATCTTCTCGGCCCTGGCCCCGAAGGCTTCCACGAACTCATCGTAGACGGGGCGTTCGACCAGGACCCGTGAGCCGGCGGCGCATACTTCGCCTTTTCCATAGAAGATACCTGTCGTGGCACCACGAACGGCGTCCTTCAGGTTGGCGTCGGCCAGGACGATATTCGGGGACTTCCCGCCCAGTTCGAGCGAGACCTTCTTGAGCGTTTCGGCGGCCTCACGCATTACGATCCTGCCGACCTCGGTTGAGCCGGTAAAGGCGATCGCATCGACGCCGGGGTGTCGAACCAACGCGGCTCCGGCTGTCTCGCCGAACCCGGGGACGACGTTGAGCACACCCTCGGGAAAGCCGACCTCGGCAGCGAGCTCGGCCAGGCGGATCGCCGTGAGCGGTGTCTGTTCCGCCGGTTTCAGGATGACCGCGTTCCCGCATGCCAGAGCGGGGGCGACCTTCCAGGTCGCGAGCGACAGCGGGAAGTTCCACGGCGTAATGCATCCAACGACGCCGATCGGTTCACGTAGCGTGTAGTTCAGGAAGGGCCCGGCCACCGGGATCGTCCCGCCTTGCACCTTGTCCGCCATTCCTGCGAAGTAGCGGAAGTTCTCCACCACGCTCGGGAGATCCACCTTCCGCGACTCGAAGTACGGCTTGCCATTGTCGGCGGTCTCGAGCGTCGCGAGTTCGTCTGCCGCGGCCTCGACGGCATCCGCGAGCTTCCACAGGAGCTTCGACCGCTTGTGCGGGTTCATATCCCGCCAGGCTTTGCTCTTCGCCGCCTCGCGGGCGGCGTCGACCGCCCTGTCGACATCTGCGCTCTGAGCGGAGGCGACCTGGGTAATGACCTCTCCCGTGGCCGGGTTGATGGTGGGGAACGTCCCTCCATCCTCGGCATCGGCCCAGGCGTTTCCGATCCACATCTGGTTGCGGATGGTGTGTTCGAGCATCTCGTGACCTCAGAGGTGTGGTTGACTCGAAAGAACGAAACGGGGCCCGGAGTGCTTCCGGACCCCGCTCGATCGATGCGCCCGGACCGCCGGGAGCATACCGCTTCAGCTACCGGTGAATTCGGCGGGCCGCTTCTCCACGTAGGCGTTGAGGCCCTCTTTGGCGTCGGAACTGGCGAAGAGCTGTGCCTGAAGCTCTCGCTCGAGTGCCAGCGCCAACTCGAACGGGAGCTCGGCACCCGTCTGAACTGAACGCTTGATGAGGCCGACTGCCTTCGTCGCCTTGTTCGGTGTCGTGAACTTGCTCGCATACTCGAGCACGGCGGCGAGGAACGAGTCACGGTCCTCGTTGTCGTAGATCTCGTTGACGAGGCCGTACTTGTGCGCCTCGTCGAAGCCGAACGTCGTTCCTTCAGCCATCATCTGGATCGCAACGGGTTTGCCGACCAGGCGAACGAGGCGCTGCGTCCCGCCCGTGCCCGGCAGTACGCCAAGTGCGACCTCGGGGAGCCCGACCTTGCCCGCGTCCTTCCGCGCGATGCGGATGTCCGCTGCCATCGCGATCTCCAGACCGCCACCGACGGTGTGTCCGTTGAGGGCCGCGATCACGAGCTTCGGCGTCTGCTCGAGCCGGTTCAGGGTCTCGTTCGCGTGCAGACAGAAGCAGTATTTCCAGTCTGGATCGGCCTCGGACAGCATGCCGATGTTCGCACCCGCGCAGAAGAACTTCTCGCCTGCGCCGGTAATCACGATGACCTCGACGTTCTTGTCGAATCGAGCCTTGATGACGGCCTCGTCGATCTGACGCATCATCTCGTGCGTGTAGGTGTTTGCGGGCGGGTCGTCGAGGGTCAGGATCGCGATCTTGTCCTTGACCTCGTAGTGAACCAAAACCGAATCGGACATCTGGGCATTCCCCTGGGCATTGGATGCTTGACGGTATCTCCAGAGCGCAGGGAGCACCGAACCGAGTGACTCGGCCGGAGGGGCGCTTCTGAAGAGCCTGAAAGGTCCCGAAGTCCGAGGCGAGGGTCAACTCGTAAGGGTGTGGGTCGAAGGGATTTCACCCAGTACTCGTATGTACGTTGTGTGCCGAATGAGAGGCCGTACCTTGGTGTCGATGGAGATTCCCCGGAGGATCATCCAATGACTCGCCGTATTCTGTTCGCGATGGCCGCCGCACTGGCCTTCGTCCCAAGTGCTTCACCCGCCCACGCGCAAACCGCGGGCGTCGTATACCGCGTCCCGGTTACCGGCGTCGTCGAGCTCGGTCTGGCTCCGTTCATCGAACGCAGCCTCGAGGAGGCCGCCGCGGCTGGAGCGGTCGCCCTGATTCTGGACATGGATACGCCGGGAGGGCGGGTCGATGCAGCCGAACGGATTTCCGACGCGCTCACCGACGCTTCCGTGCCGGTGTACACGCTCGTGAACCGCCGGGCCTTTTCTGCCGGAGCGCTCATCGCGCTGTCCACAGACCGCATCTACATGCGCCCGGGCTCGGTGATCGGTGCAGCCACGCCGATCGACGGCACGGGTACGAAGGCGTCCGAGAAGATCGTGTCGGCCATGCGCAGCGAGATGCGGGCTCTGGCCGAGCATGCGGGCCTCGATCCGGAAGTCGCTGCGGCGATGGTGGACGAAGACATCGAGATCGAAGGCGTGATCGAAGCTGGCAAGCTTCTGACGCTCACGACGGAAGAAGCGATCGGCATCGGGTACGCCGAGGGAGTGGCCGATCTCGACGCATTCCTGGCCGAACTCGGATACGCGGGAGCGACGGTCGTGACCGTGGAGGCGAATTGGGCTGAGCGGGTCGTGCGCTTCTTCTCGAATCCGGTGGTCGCGCCGTTCCTGCTGACGCTCGGATTCCTCGGGCTCATCACGGAAATCAAGACGCCGACGTTCGGGATGGCCGGAGCCGCGGGCGTGCTTTCGCTCTCGCTCTTCTTCGGTTCGCACATGATTATCGGGCTCGCGGGTCTCGAGGATCTACTCATCTTCGGAGCCGGGCTCGCGTTCGTGGGTGTCGAGGTGCTTCTGGTGCCGGGCTTTGGACTCTTCGGGCTCCTGGGGGGAGTCGGCATCCTGGCGGGTCTCTATCTGAGCTTGCTGGGCGGCCTTCCGGTTTCGGAAGACTTCACCCAGGCCGGATTGGTTCTGAGCACCACGATCCTGCTGATCGCGGTGTCGGCCTGGGTCATGATCCGGACGCTCCCGAACAGTTCCCGGTGGGCCAAGAGTGGAATCTTCCTGTTCGATCGGACCGACCGGGATATCGGGTACGAGTCGGCCGAGTCCCGCGCCGACCTGATCGGCGTCGTAGGCAAAGCCATTACCGATCTGCGGCCCTCGGGGACCGCGCTCTTCGGTGACGAACGGATCGACGTGGTTTCGGAGTCCGAGTGGATCACCGAGGGGACGCAGGTCAAGGTCGTGAGCGCCGAAGGTTATCGTCACGTGGTACGAGCCATACCTGCAATCGAAGAGCCCGCCAAAGAGGCGTAGCTCTTCACCTAAACAACTTCAATCGAGTTACATCATGAACGAATTCGCAGCCCTCAACGCGTTCTTCCTCGTCGTTGGCGTAATGGCCATCTTCATCATCGTCTGGGCGATCCCGGTCCGCCTCTGGATCGAAGCATGGTCCGCCGGCGTGAAGGTCACGATCGGGACACTCGTCGGGATGAGGCTGACGAGTAGACCGTGTGGTAGGCGCATTGATCTCGGCCGACAAAGCGAGCATCGATCTGGCGTTCAATCAGGCGGCCGCGATCGACCTGGCTGGTCGAGACGTCTTCGAGGCGGTACAGGTCTCGGTCAATCCCAAGGTCATCAATACGCCCAAGGTCGCAGCGATGGCGAAGGACGGGATTCAGTTGATCGCGGTGGCCAGGGTCACCGTGCGAGCCAACATCAACCGGTTGGTCGGTGGTGCTGGGGAAGAGACCATTCTCGCGCGGGTGGGTGAGGGCATCGTATCGACGATCGGGTCGGCCAACTCACACAAGGACGTTTTGGAGAATCCCGACGGGATCTCGAAGACCGTGCTCGGCAAGGGACTCGACTCGGGCACCGCGTTCGAGATCCTCTCGATCGACATCGCGGACGTCGACGTCGGCAAGAACATCGGAGCCGAGCTCCAGACCGATCAGGCCGAGGCGGACAAGCGAGTGGCGCAGGCTCGAGCCGAGGAGCGCCGAGCGATGGCCGTCGCCCAGGAGCAGGAGATGAAGGCTCTGGTCGGAGAAATGCGGGCAGAGGTCGTAAAGGCCGAGGCTCAGGTCCCGCTCGCTATCGCCGAGGCACTCCGATCGGGGCACTTTGGTGTGATGGACCTCATGAAGTATCGAAACATCGAGGCCG
>JBDGVT010000022.1:0-22944 GCA_039585495.1 Gemmatimonadota bacterium
GAACTCGAGCACCCGGCCCAGGAAGGTCATGAGCGGGTAGACCGCCCACCCGAGCTTGTCGATCACGATCGGTGGTGCGTCTCGCGTATAGAGGTAGAGCCGGTCGAAGTGGTCAGCCTTGAGCGCGACCTTCTCGGACATCTCCGGAGCGATCCAGTCGTAGCCGATGAGACGGGGGAATACCACGAGGTCGAACGCGTCGGCATCGACCAATCGGGCGATCCTGCGTGGCGTGACCAGATAGACCGCCCCGTCGACCGCGTCGATGCGAACCGCCGTTCCGGCACCTGCGAGGACCTCCTCTTCGCCGTGGACACTCCGTGCCTCGAGCGCGGCATTGAGCGCAGGGCGCCGCTGGAGAGCCTCGCGAAAGATTTCCACCAACTGCTCCGTCAGGAGCCAATCCACCATCGTCATGGGTCAGACACTACGTTATCTGGTCTCGATTCTCACGGGGTGCAGCCAACAAGTGACGAAACCGGTTCGGTTGGGATTGGAGGAGAATCTTCGCCAATTCATCCTGCTCGTGGTCGTAAACGGCTTCGTGGGAGCGATGGTCGGCCTGGAACGCACCATCCTGCCCCTCATGGCCGAACAAGACTTCGGGATGGCGTCGCGGAGCGCAATTCTCTCCTTCATCGCCACCTTCGGACTCACGAAAGCGGCCACGAACTTCGTCGCCGGTCAACTCGGAGACCGAATCGGTCGCCGCAACACCCTCATCATCGGCTGGCTCTTTGCGCTGCCCGTCCCGTTCCTCGTGATCTGGGCTCCGAGTTGGTCCTGGATCATCGGCGCGAACGTTCTCCTCGGCATCAACCAGGGTCTGGCCTGGTCGACCACGGTCATCATGAAGATCGACCTCGTGGGCCCGGGGAGGAGGGGCTTCGCCATGGGTCTGAACGAGGCAGCCGGATACCTGGCGGTGGCGCTCGCGGCGCTGGCCTCTGGACTGGTCGCGGAGGCTTTCGGTCTGCGTCCCGAGCCCTTCTACCTCGGGATCGCATTTTCGACGATCGGCCTGGCCCTGACTGTCCTGTTCGTGAAGGACACGCTAGGGCACGTCGGGGTGGAGGCAGCGCAGGAGGAGGGGACCGCGGCAGCTCCCTCCGCACGAACGGTATTTGCCGATGTCAGTATCCGGGACCCCGCCCTGTCCAGCGTCAGTCAGGCCGGTCTGGTGAACAACCTGAACGACGGAATGGCCTGGGGTGTCTTCCCTCTTCTGTTCGCGGCGGGCGGTCTCGGTCTCGCGGAGATCGGACTTCTCACCTTCATGTATCCGGCCACCTGGGGCCTCGCCCAACTCTGGACCGGCGGCCTTTCAGACCGGGTCGGCCGAAAGCCCCTCATCGTCGCAGGGATGCTGCTCCAGGCCCTGGCGCTCGTGGCGATTGGTTCGCTCACCGGCTTCGCCGCGTGGCTGACAGCTTCACTCGCGCTCGGCTTCGGGACGGCGCTGGTCTATCCGACCCTGCTCGCTGCTATCGGCGACGTCGCGGGGCCCTTGTGGCGTGGCTCGGCGGTGGGCGTTTACCGACTCTGGCGCGACACCGGATACGCGGTGGGAGCACTGATCGCGGGCTTCGTCGCAGATCGCCTCGGCCTCGAGGCCGCGATTCTGGTCGTCGCCGCGCTCACACTGCTGTCGGGGCTGCAGGTCCTGTGGCGCATGCCTGAAACGCTGCCGGGTGAGCTACGCCACTGAGAAGAAAGACTCAGCCGTACCGGCCCTCGATGTAGTCGGCGGTCTGCTGGTCCTTCGGGGCAAGAAAAAGGTCCTCCGTGGCCGAATGCTCCACGACGCGCCCAAGCAGCATGAACGCAGTCTCCTCACTCGCCCGACGCGCCTGAGCCATGTTGTGGGTCACGATCAGGATCGTGTAGTCACCCTTCAGCTCCCAAATGAGCTGCTCCAGCGCATCGGTGGCCTTGGGGTCGAGCGCGGATGTCGGTTCGTCCATCAAAATCACCCGCGGCCGAACGGGCAGCAGCCGGGCGATGCACAGCTTCTGCTGATCTGCCAGAGACAGTTCGGTCGCGCGCTGGCCCAACCGGTCCTTCACCTGGTCCCACAGAAGGACTTCGCTGAGCGCTTGCTCGACGATCTGGTCCTCTTCCGTCTTCGTGAACCTCTCGTCCGCGCGATGAAGTCGATGTGCAAAAAGGACGTTGTCCCGAATGGACAGCGGAAGGGGATTCGGCCGCTGAAAGACCATTCCGACCTGCTTCCGCAACTGGGCGAGCTCGACCTCCTCCGCGAGGACATCGTGATCGAAGACGCGGATACTCCCGGTCGTGCGGACGTAATCACCCAGCCGCTCATTGATGCGGTTGATACTCCTGAGCAGGGTCGATTTTCCGCAGCCCGATGGCCCGATGAGCGCCGTAATCGAGCCCCGCTGCACATCCAGATCGACCTCGAAAAGAGCCTGGAAGGTCCCGTACCAGAGGCTGACGGACTCTACTTCGATCGCGAGATCCTTCGGGGTCTGCTCAGCCAAAACGACCTTCCACGTAGTCTCGTGTCCTCTGGTCCTTGATCTCTCCCGTGAACAGGTCCTCGGTGGTCCCGACCTCGATGAGGTCGCCGCCAAGGAAGAAAGCCGTCCGGTCCGCGAGGCGTCTCGCCTGCTGAACCAGGTTTGTGACCATGATGATCGTGATCTCTTTCTTGAGGTCCCGCAGCACGTCTTCGATGCGCATGGTCGTAACCGGATCCACCGCGATCGAGAATTCGTCCAGCAGCAGGAGTTCCGGCTCTTGCGACAAAGCCCGCGCGATCGTCAGCCGTTGTTGCTGTCCGCCGGACAGCAGGCTCCCGAGTGCATTCAGGCGATCCTTCACTTCGTCCCACAATGCAGCCCGGGTCAGACAGCGCTCGACGACTTCGTCGAGCTGCTTCCGATCACGGATGCCCCGGAGTCGGGGAGACAACGCCACGTTCTCGTAGATGGTGAGCGGCAGTCCGACGGGGAGCGGAAACACGACCCCGATCCGGGTCCTGAGGTTGTAGACGTTCTTCACCTTGTGGATGTCACGACCGCTGAAGTGAATCGAGCCCTCGACGCTCATTCCGTCTTCGACTTCGTCCATCCGATTCAGGGAGCGCAGAAAGCTCGTCTTGCCACTCCCGGCGGGTCCGATGATCCCGAAGATCTCGTGCTCACGGACGTCGAGAGACACATCTCGCAGAATGGCGTCCTCGCCGTAGCGGATCGTGAGATCCCGCACGGAGAGTTTCACATCCGGGCGGATCTCGGCGTCCATTCGACCGGAGTTCGGAGCGTTCCCGACCTCTACCACTTCTTCTTCCCTCTCAGGTAGACGCGCAAAGAGATCGAGCTCGCGTTCATCAGGAGTACCATGGAGATCAGAACGAGGGCGGTCCCATACTTCATCTCTTCGGGCATGTTGGGCACCGCCGTCGAGATGGTGAACAGGTGCATCGACATCGCCATCGTGGGATCGAGCACGCCCTGGGGCAGGAACGGAAGGAAGGTGACAGCTCCGGTGAACATGATGGGCGCTGTTTCACCAGCCGTTCGCGACACTTCGAGGATGACCCCCGTGAGGATTCCACTGATCGAGTTGGGCAGCACCACCTTCCTGATCGTCTGCCAACGCGTGGCGCCCATGTTCCAGCACGCCTCCCGGAAGGCCATGGGGACCGCTTGAAGCGACTCGCGCGTGGCCACGATCACGACCGGTAACGTCATGATCGCCAGCGTCAGGCTCGCCGCGAGGATGCTGACACCGAAGTTGAAAAAGACGACGAACGCACCCACGCCGAACAACGCGTGAACGATCGACGGCACCCCGGCCAGGTTGATGATCGCCAGGTTGATCAACCTGGTCAGCCAGTTGTCCGGCGCGTACTCCGAGAGGTAAATCGCGGCCGCGACGCCGATCGGTACCGAGGCGATCAGCGCCACGGTCACCAGCCACACCGTGCCGATGAGCGCAGGAACGATCCCGCCCTGACGTCCCTGATCGGACGGACCCGAGAAGAGAAACTCCAGCGAAATCGCGGGGCCGCCCTTCTGGATCAGGACACCGAGGATCACCAGGACCGGAACCACGAGGACCACGGTCATCAGTCCGAACAGGAGTCGGAACAGCCCTTCGGTTCTCTGGTTCCGCTCGTTGAGCGAAGTCGCCTCGAACATCGGCTACGACCTCCTCACGCCCTTCACGACGAGGTCCGCCGTGAGGTTGATGATAAAGGTGACGATGAACAGGAAGATCCCGAGCGTGAACAACGCCTGATAGTGCGGAGAGCCAACTGCAGTGTCTCCCAGCTCCGCTGCGATCGTCGCCGTCAGGGCTCGGACCGAGTCGAAGGGGCTGGTGGGAATGTTGATGGAGTGACCGCTCGCCATGAGAACGGCCATCGTCTCTCCGAAACCGCGCCCCACACCCAGGAGGACGGCGGCCACGAGGCCATTCTTTCCTGCCGGAAGCACGACCTGGAAGATCACCTGCCACTTGGTGGCGCCCATCGCCTCGGCCGCCTCCCGATAGGTGTCGGGCACGGCCTTGAGCGCGTCCTCGGCGATCGTGGTCATGATCGGCGCTGCCATCAGCCCCAGGATGATTCCCGAGTTCAATACGCCTAGTCCGACGGGAACATCGAAGACATCGATGATCAACGGGTTCATGATCGACAGGCCGATGAAGCCCCAGACCACGGATGGGATCGCCGCGAGCAACTCGACCAGGACCTTCAACGCTTCCCGAGTACGGCCGGTCGCGAATTCCGCGATGTAGATCGCCGCGCCGAGGGAGAACGGCACGGATACCAGCATCGCGAACCCGGTCACGCTCGCCGTGCCCGCGATGAGCGCCAGAGCCCCGTACGTCGGGTTGCTCTCGGAGGTCGGGCGCCAGGCGATCGAGCCGAAGAACTGACCGATGTCCAGCGTCCCGAAGATAAAGCCCGCACCTTCCTTGGTAACGAAGGCGAAGATCCCGACGATAAACACGATCGCCGAGATCCCGCCCACGAACACGAGGCCCGAGACGATCTTGTCCGCGTACCAGGCGCGTCCGCGATGATCGAGATCCCTGACGGGGATGGTCATCGAGGAGTTGTCAGCGGGCATCCGGACCAGCCAGGGTTCTCATGAGATCCTGCACTCGGACGACGATCTCCTTGTAGAGCGCATCGAGGTCCTGTTCATCCGATTCGAGGTTCCACTCGACGACCGTGCTGCGGTAGGGAATAGAGCCCAGCTGCGCTCGACCGTTCTCGGAGAGGACGACGATCACGTGGTAGTGCTCGGGCAGATCACCCAGCGGTCTCAGGGGTGAAGGTCTCGCGGGCTTTACGTCGAATCCGCGCCCATCCAGGTACTCGACGAGGGCCGGGTCGAGCGCATCGGTGGGGGCCCACCCTTCGCTGTGATACCGGCCGCTCTCGGGGTATGCCTTCCTCGCGTACGCCTCCGCCATCTGGCTCGCCGAGTCATTCCGTTCGTCCACGAACAGGATCCGGAAAACCCTGCGATCCTTGTCATCTCCAGTGATCGCGAAGATCGTCTGCTCGGATACGTTCTCGGCCTGTTCAGCCACCCTCTTGAGCAGGTTGATGATGCGGAGCAGCCCGAAGATGTCCGCCAGTGACCCCTTGTCCTTTTCCGCGGCCCGGAGCAGTTCGGCCACCACGGTGGCAAGGGTGACGTCGGTCTGATCAGCCAGGCCGTATGCGCGGGCCGCAGCGTCGGCATCACCCTCTTGAAAGGCGGACAATGCATGCGAGAGCGTGAGACGGGACTGCTGAGCGATCAGCCCGATATCTCGACCCACGGCTCCCGGCGGAGGAGCTGAAAGCCGGGCCACTTCCCGTCCGATCGATCCCGCATAATCGCCAACCCGCTCGAGCGCCACGTCGAGCCGGAGCACGGCGGAGGCGTACCGTAGATGGCCCGCGCTGGGCGCGTGCCGGACGATGAAGGCGTGACACAGGTGGTCGATCTGTCGGATCCGTCGGTTTACCTGTCGGTCCCCGAGCACGACCTGACTCGCAAGATCGCGATCGAAATCCAGAAGCGATCGAACCGCGTTCTGTACCTGCGCTTCGACGATCGCGGAAACCCTCTTGACCTTGTCGCGAATCTCGTCGAGATCCGCTTCCATCCGTTCTTCGTAGTGCGTACTCATCGCGGCGCCCTCCTCAGCCGCAGGTGACTTCGGATACCGGGGCGTATCCCATGTTCCGGATGATGCACTGTCCTTCCTCACCGAGGATCCAATCCATGTAACCGGCGACCGCACCAGCAGGCGTCCCAGCCGTGTACATGAAGAGGGGGCGCGCGATGGGATACGTTCCATCGATGGCCCTAGCGACGGCAGGATCGACGCATGCCCCTTCTGCTTCCGTCGAAACGCACGGCATCTTCACATGCTCGGTCGCATAAGCGAGGCCGCTGTAGCCGATGGCACAGGGCGTGTTCTCGACCAGGTCCACGACCTCGGAGGAGCCGTTCATGTCCCGTGAACCGAGCTTGAACTCGGCCTCCCCGAGCACGGCCTCCTGGAAGTAGGCGTAAGTACCCGAGTTGTTTTGGCGACTCACGCGCACGATCTCGTCGCTTCCGCACCCCGGAACGCTGATGCCCAGATCGCTCCACGTCTCGTATGCGCCGCCGTCTCCGTAGATCTGAGCCAGCTGGTCCGTGGAAATCGCGTCGATCGGGTTGTCCGGGTGGAGAAAGACCGCGAGCGCGTCGAATCCGACGATGTGCTCAACCGGTTCGTTCCCGCCCGCTCGCGCGGCTTCGATCTCACTCTCGCGCATGGCACGACTGGCGTTGGCGATATCCACCGTTCCGTTGATCATCGCCGAGATGCCCGTGCCCGAACCACCCCCACTGACCGCGACGGCCACACTGGGGTTGACCTCGCCGTACCTCTCCGCCCATGCCTGAGCGACGTTGACCAGCGTATCGGACCCTCGATTCTGAATCACGGTGCGATCACCGGACCCTCCGCATGCCAAGGCAAGAAGGACGAACGGCGTCGTCATCGAGAAGCGCTTCACGACATCATCTCCGGGATCGCGCGGTGCGCGCGTCGACGTACTCGACATCGACGCACGAGGAAGCATCGGACGCCAGAAATCTACCGGACGCCGATCGCTTTTCTACCGCGTTTCCCGTCCCGTTACGACATCGTGACAGAAGCCGATTCGCCTCCCGTTCACCCCACCTTCGCGCAGTCGCGAAGACCCTGCCTTCGCATCGGAGTCCCGCCGGCCGGCACGGGTCATGAAGCCTCCGGCAGTGGTGTTCTCAGGGTCCGATGCGGTTACTGAAGCCGGTTTGACAGGTACGGGGGTCGTCTCGACCTTGCCCGTCCGCCGTCAAGCACTCGTATCCAGGAGTCGGTCATGTTCGCCGCGCGCATCTTCTGCGTTTCGCTCCTCACCTCCGTCGTCGTAACCGGGTTGATCCCCGGCCCGACAGCCGCCCAGGAGGCCGACGAAGCTGTCGTGAACCAGTCCGACAACCCGCTTCTGCGGCCCTTCCGCTGGCGATCGATCGGACCGATCGGTCAGGGGGGGCGCGTCGACGACATCGCGGTGCACCCGACCGACACCCGGACCTACTACGTCGGCTTCGCGACCGGCGGACTCTGGAAGACGGTGAACAACGGCACGACGTTCGAATCGATCTTCGACGAGTACGGGACGCACTCGATCGGAGCGATCGGAATCGCACCGTCGAACCCCGACGTGATCTATGTGGGCACGGGGGAAGCGAACAACCGACAGAGTTCGTCCTTCGGGGCCGGCGTATACAGGTCGACCGACGCGGGAGCTTCCTTCGAGCTCGTCGGGCTGCAGGAGACCCAGTCGATCGCTCGCGTGATCGTGCACCCGACGGACGCCAACACGGTCTGGATCGCAGCCACCGGCAGACTCTTCGGAGCGAACCCCGAGCGGGGGGTCTTCAAGTCAACCGACGGAGGTCGCACCTGGAATCATGTGCTGGCGGTCGATGAGGACACGGGCGCGACAGACCTTATCATCGACCCCTCCGACCCGAAGCGGCTCTTCGCAGCCATGTACCAGCGTCGTCGAAGTGAATGCTGTTTCGTCGGGGGTGGTCCAGGAAGCGGGATCTGGGCTTCCGAAGACGCCGGAGAGTCGTGGATCCGGCTGGAGGGCGCAGGACTTCCGACGGGTACGATGGGGCGCATCGCGCTCGCGACGACGCCGGCCGATCCGGACGTGATCTACGCGCAGATCGAGGTGGCCGCGGACAAGGTGGACCCGCTCACGGCAGACGACCGGGCCGCGTGGGAGGCGTTGGCCGAAGACGATGAGCTACCGCCCGACCCACAGTGGAACGGCGTGTGGCGTTCGACGGACGGCGGCGACAGCTGGCAGTTCCGGAGCAATGAGAACGGCCGGCCGATGTACTTCAGTCAGATCCGAGTTTCCCCGTCCGATCCCGACCTCCTTTACACCGTCGATCAGCGGGTTCAGAAATCCCGCGACGGCGGCCAGACCTGGGAAACGCTGAACGGATTTGGACACGTGGACCAGCACGCCCTATGGATCAACCCCGCCGATCACGATCACATCCTGCTCGGCAACGACGGCTCGGTAGACGTCACGTACGACCAGGGCGAGACGTGGGAATCGCTCCGGAGCTGGGCCGTGGGCCAGCCGTACCATGTCTCGGTCGACATGCAGCGACCCTATTGGGTATGCACCGGCCTGCAAGACAACGGAAGCTGGTGCGGCCCGAGCTCCAACCGTGGTAGCGACATCCTGCCACAGGACTGGTTCCGAGCCGGTGGAGGTGACGGTTTCTACACCCAGATCGACCCCACGAACCCGAACATCATCTACTCGGAATCACAAAACGGGAACGTGCGTCGGATGGACCTCTCCACAGGGGAGCAAGTCACGATTCGACCTCGCGGCCCGGGCGGGCGGGGTGGCGGGCGAGAAGGCCGGAACCCGGAGGGCAACATCCGACCGGTACCGGCGGAAGGGACTCAGATTCGCTGGAACTGGAACACACCCATCCTCCTTTCCCCACACAATCCGAGCACGATCTACGTGGCGGGGAACCGTTTCTTCATCTCGCGTGACCGAGGCGACACCTGGTCCATGACCGCGGACCTCACCAAGGCCGTCGACCGGGACGGCATGATGGTCATGGGCGTTCGCAACAGCGTGCCGCGCTGTCGTCAGCTCGACCGCGGCGAGGAGTGCAACCTGTCGCGGAACGACGGGGTGTCGAACTGGAGCACGGGTGCTTCGATCGCTGAGTCGTCGGTGGTCCCAGGCGTTCTCTGGTTGGGAACGGACGACGGCAACATTCAGGTCAGCAGAGACGGAGGCGTGACGTGGCGAGAGGTCAGCAGGAATCTCCCTGGTGGCACGACACGCTACTACGTGTCCCGCGTCGAGGCGTCTCACTTCGATGCCGCCACGGCTTATGTCTCCATTGACGGACACAAGTCCGGCGACCTTCGCCCTTATGTGTACGTCACACGAGACTACGGAGAAAGTTGGGAGAGCATCTCGTCGAACCTGCCCGAATACGGGAACGTGAACACCGTCCGTCAGGATCCTCGAAATCCGGACATTCTCTACGCCGGCACGGAGTTCGGCTTCTTCATCTCCGGTGAGGAGGGGCAGGCATGGCATCCGTTCATGAACGGTTTGCCCGTGGTCCGCGTCGACGATGTACTCGTGCATCCGCGCGACAACGACCTCGTACTCGCCACGCACGGACGTTCGATCTACGTCATGGACGACGTGTCGCCTCTGCAGCAGACCACCAACGAACTCCTCACAGAGGAAGTCCACCTCTATCAACCCCGTGAAGCGGTGGCGTGGAAGCAGGACCGAAGGCGCAGCCGCTCGGTCACTGGTGACAAGAACTGGACGGGTGACAGCGCGCCCGCCGGAACTGCGATCACATACTGGCTCGCCGAAGCAGAGAGCGACGTCTCGATCGAGATCAGCGATGCGGTGACCGGGGAGTTGTTCCGGACGCTGGAGGGCACCGGCATGTCCGGAATCAACCGGATACAGTGGGATCTCCGCGCAGAGAGTCAGGGCGGCGGACGGGGTGGCGGTGGCTTCGGCGGGGGTGCTCCGACGGCGGCCCCGGGCGTGTATCGCGTCACGTTGTCGGTCGGGCGCACGCAGCACTCGACCACCGTGCAGGTGCTCGAGGACATTTGGATGAATCGTTGACATGAAGACATTTGCTTTGGCGACAGCCATCCTGCTGACGACCGTCCCGATCCAGGCTCAGGACCTGCCTTCGGTATTTCTGGAGGAGCTCACCTGGACGGAGGTTCGCGGAGCCATCGACTCTGGCACCACGACCATCATCATCCCGACCGCGGGGACCGAGCAAAACGGTCCGCACATGGTTCTGGGGAAGCACAAGTTCATCGTGAACTACGCGTCGGCGATGATCGCCCGCGAACTGGGCAACGCACTCGTGGCGCCGGTGGTCACCTATGTGCCCGAGGGGGACGTGTTCAACCCTCGCGGGCACATGACCAAGGCGGGTACGATCTCACTCCCTCAGGAACACTACATGAAGCTCCTGGAGTACGGAGCGAGAAGCCTGGCGGTGCACGGCTTCACGGACATCGTGATGATCGGTGACAGCGGTGGAAACCAGAGTGGCATGGAAGAGGTCGCGGAGATGCTGAACGCCGAGTGGGCCGGCGAGGCCGTCCGCGTTCACTTCGTGGGCGACTACTACGGGAACAACGGATTCCGCGAGTGGCTCATCGAGCAGGGGGAGACCCCCGAGACCATCGGCGGCCATGCCGGAATCTCGGACACGTCCCAGCTACTCGCGGTCGACCCGAGGCACATCCGCACCGACCGACTCGCTCCCCTCGGAGGAGGCCCGGACAGCGGTGTGTCGGGCGACCCGACGAGGGCATCCGTGGAGCGCGGCGTACGCGGAATACAGATGAAGGTGGATGCGGCGTTGAATCAGATCAGGGAGTTGATGGACGCTCGCTGAAACCCGGCCGGGCCCCGGACCGAGGTGGACAGAACTTCCTAGCGCCACTCCTGCTGGATCTCGTCGAGCTTCGCGCTGCCCGGGCAGAGATCCTGGTAGTCGATCTCCACGAGCGGCCGCTCGACGGTGTTGCTGTACCCGTGCATGTCATCGTCGGCCTCGGCCAGGTACAGGAGTCCGGTGGGCACCTCACCGCGCGCGACGACCTTCCCGAGGTACTCGATGACCCCGGCTCGATCCGCGGGATCGTATTCGTCCGCGACCTTCCGCAGATGCAGCACGCTCCCGTCGTGCATTTTCACCGCTCGCGTCGTGCCCTCCGCGTAATCGGTCGTGATCTCTCTGCGCAGAGGGACGAAGTCGGTCTCGATGACTTCGTGATTGTGGAAGCGCGTGTGCGCGTAGCTCTTCGTCGATCCCTGATGGTCGTTGAAGGTGACACACGGCGAGATCACGTCCACGAACGCGAATCCCTTGTGGCGCAGCGCGGCCTTCACGATCGGTACGAGCTGCTGCTTGTCGCCCGAGAACGAGCGGGCCACGAATGTCGCACCGAGCGTGAGCGCGACGTTCACCGGATCGATGGGGCCCTGCTGATTGATGACACCGCCCTTCGACTTGGTGCCGATGTCGGCAGACGCGCTGAACTGGCCCTTGGTGAGGCCATAGACTCCGTTGTTCTCCAGCACGTACAGCATGTTCACATTGCGCCGGACCGCGTGGCAGAATTGCCCCAACCCGATGGAGAGCGAGTCACCATCCCCCGAAATCCCCACGTAGAGAAGATCCTGGTTCGCCGCGTTCGCACCGGCCGCGATCGCGGGCATGCGCCCGTGCACGGAATTGAACCCGTGCGCTTCGCTGACGAAGTACGCGGGCGTCTTCGACGAACAGCCGATCCCTGAGAGTTTCGCGACCCTGTGCGGTTCGACGTCGAGCTCGAAAAACGCCTGGATCAGAGCAGCCGTGACCGAATCGTGCCCGCAGCCCGCGCACAGGGTCGACATCGTGCCTTCGTAGTCCCGTTGAGTCAGCCCCAGGGCGTTGGTGGCCATTCTCGGATGTCGGGCGGTCGGCTTCTTGATATAGCTCATGACGCGACCTCTGCGGGGGCCATTTCGATATGTGTGGCGAGGCCGTCGAGTACGTGCCCTTTGCTCAAGGGTTGGCCTCCGTAGTAGCGGATCGACTTGAGCTTGTCCTTCGGGCAGTCGGTCTCCATCTCGATGAGACGCAGAAGCTGGCGATCTCGATTCTGCTCGATCACGAAGATCTCCTCGTGGCTCTCGAGGAAGTCCTCGACCGTCTGGTTGAACGGGAACCCTCTGATTCTGAGATAGTCGACATGGATGCCGCGCGCCGCGAGATCGTCGCGGGCTTCGAGCACCGCCCAATGGCACCCGCCCATCGAAACGAGTCCGATCGAGGTCCCGGAGTCGCCAGCGAAGACCTCGGGCGCGGGCACGTGATCCGCAGCCGACTCGACCTTCCGCAGGATCCGATCCACCACCTCGATATACTCGTCGGAGCCCTCGGTATAGCGGCCGTACTTGTCGTGGCCTGATCCACGCGTGAAGAAGGCACCCTTCGGGTGCACGCCAGGCAGGGTGCGATACGGAATGTGATCCCCGTCCACGTCCACGTACCGGTAGAACTGCTCCACATCCTCCAGCTCCTCGGCGGTCAGGACCTTGCCGCGGTCCGGCACGTAACTGTCATCCCACTCGAGCTTCGGGATCATCCAGTCGTTCATGCCGATGTCGAGGTCCGAGACCACGAAGGTCGGAGTCTGGAAACGCTCGGCCAGATCGAAGGCCGCGACGGCAAACTCGAAGCACTCCTTCGGGTCGGCCGGGAAGAGCACGATGTGCTTCGTGTCACCGTGTGAAGCGTACGCACAAAGCAGGACATCTCCCTGCTGCGTCCGGGTCGGCATCCCGGTGGACGGACCCGTGCGCTGTACGTCGAAGAAGACGCTCGGGACCTCGGCGTAGTACGCGAGTCCGATGAACTCGCTCATCAACGAGATACCGGGCCCACTCGTGGGCGTGAATGAACGTGCCCCCATCCAGGCCGCACCGATGACCATGCCTGCCGCGGCAAGCTCATCCTCAGCCTGGATGATGCAGAAGTTGTTCTTTCCCGTCTCCGGATCGATTCGGAGCCGGCCGCAATACTCCGCGAAGCCGTCCATGAGCGATGTCGACGGCGTGATCGGGTACCAGGCTCCAACCGTCGCTCCCGCGTATACGCATCCCAGCGCCGCCGCAGTGTTGCCGGTCACCATGACGCAGTCGGACGTCTCGTCCATCGGCTCGAGCCGAATCGGCAAGGGGCAGTCGAAGTGCTCCTTCACGTATTCGTAACCCAAGGCGATCGCCTTGTAGTTCGCCTCCATGAGATGCTGCTTGGCCGAAAACTTCTCCTGCAGCATGCCCTTCACGACCTCCATGTCGATTTCGAGCAGCGCCACCAGGGCACCCACGTACGCGATGTTCTTCATGAGGATGCGCGTCCGTGAGCCCTGGAACTCCTCGACGCACATCTCCGCGAACGGAATCCCCAGGAAGGTCACGTCGTCACGAAGCAGCTCCTCGTCGAGCGCTCGGGTGCTGTCGTACAGCACCCACCCGCCCGAGGTCACCTCCTCGATGTCCCTCGCGTAGCTCTGAGGGTTCATCGCGACCATGAGTTGGAAGTCAGGGCTCCGGGCGGTGTACCCGTCCTTGTTGACCCTGATTTCGTACCAGGTCGGCAAGCCCTGGATGTTGGACGGAAAGACGTTCTTGCCCGAAACGGGGATCCCCATCCGGAAGAGCGCCTGAAGCAGCAGTCCGTTGGCGCTGGCCGATCCGGTCCCGTTTACCGTGGCGACCTTGAACGCGAAGTCGTTTACACCGTAACCGCTGTCGTGGGCCACGATTCCTGTCCTGCGTGAGGGTTCAGAAGGTCGAACTGCATCATGTCCCATGCGGCGGTCGGGCAGCGCTCCGCGCAAAGTCCGCAGTGAACGCAAAGGTCCTCGTCCTTCACCATGACCCGTCCGGTTTGGGGCAGGTCCTCCGAGACGTACACGGCCTGGTCGAGATTGTCAGCCGGCGCCATGAGGCGCGTACGCAGGTCGTCTTCCGGGCCATTCGCCGTCATGGTGAGGCACAGTACCGGACAAACATCGACGCAGGCGTCACATTCGATACACAGGTTGGCCGTGAAGTCCGTTTGCACATCGCAGTTGAGGCAACGCTCGACTTCACGAGCCGTCTGAGGAATATCGAAGCCCATCTCGGCCTCGACGGCGATGTCCGCGAGGCGCTTCTCGAGCTCCTCGTACCGCATCGGGGTCCGGTTGACCGGGTTGTAGTCGTTCGAGTAGCGCCACTCGTGCAGACCCATCTTGGTCGACACGAGATTCATGCCGTACGGAGGCCGATCCCCAACGGGAGTGCCCTGGCAATAGCTGTGTATCGAGATCGCGGCCTGATGCCCATGCTCGACAGCCCAGATGATGTTCTCCGGTCCCCAAGCCGCGTCTCCACCGACGAACACGCCCGGACGGGTCGTCATGAACGTGGCCCGATCGACCACAGGCATGTCCCACTCGCCGAACTCGATCCCGATGTCACGCTCGATCCAGGGGAAGGCGTTGTCCTGCCCGATCGCGAGCACGACATCGTCCGCGGGAATGAAGACCTCGTCGAGCTTGGTGCTGACCAACCTGCCTTTCTCGTTCTCGTTCCACTCGACGACGTCGAACACCATGCCCGTGAGGCGTCCGTCTTCGACGACGAACTTCTGAGGTGAGTGGTTCACGAGAATCTCGATCTGCTCATCCTCAGCGTCCTCGAGTTCCCACGGTGACGCCTTGAAGTAGGGACGAGACTTTCGTGCCATGACCTTGATGTCCGTGCCTCCGAGCCGCTTGGCGCTCCGGCAACAGTCCATCGCCGTATTACCCACACCGATGACGAGCACGCGTTCGCCAACCGAATCGATGTGCTCGAAGTGGATCGACTCGAGCCATTCGATGCCGATGTGGATGTTGGCGTCGGCCTCCTGACGGCCGGGGATGTTCAGTTCCTTTCCCTTCGGTGCACCGGTCCCCACGAATACGGCGTCGTACTCACCTTCCTCGAGAAGTTCTTTCAGTGAGTCGATCCGGTGGTTGTACCGGATGTCGACACCCATGTCGAGGATGTAGTCGATCTCCTCTTCGAGAACGCGCACCGGAAGCCGGAACGAGGGAATGTTGGTTCGCATGAGACCCCCGGCTTTCGGCAGGCCCTCGAAGATCGTGACCTCGTAGCCGAGCGGCATGAGGTCGTTCGCCACCGTCAGCGACGCCGGCCCAGCACCGACAAGAGCGACCTTCTTGCCGTTCTTCGTCTCGGGCGCTGTCGGCAGGAATTCCTGTACGTCATCTCTGAGGTCGGCCGCGACGCGCTTCAGGCGACAGATCGCGACCGGTTCGTCCTCGACGCGGGTTCGCCGGCAGGCGGGTTCGCAGGGCCGGTCACAAGTGCGACCCAGAATGCCCGGGAACACATTGGATTTGCGGTTGAGCAGGTACGACTCGGTGTACTTACCCGCAGCGATGAGGCGGATGTACTCCGGCACGTTCGTGTGGGCAGGACACGCCCACTGACAATCCACGACCTTGTGGTAGTACTGCGGGTCCCGTGTGTTCGTGGGCTGCATGCACTTTCCCTCTTCTGCTATGAAGGCAAGTCTGGCGTAGTTGCGAACCGCCCCGGCCGGAAGCGGGGCCGGCCCGGCAGAAGACCCCCTGATCTCACCTCCAGGGCCTCCGTCGGCCGTATCATGTCGCCCCCCCTGCAGAGTCCGCAATAGTCTACCACAGGTTCCCCGCGCGAACTCACCAACGTTGCGCCACACTCGGATTACTGTTCGGAACTGCTTTCGCTCACGTCGAAGCTCGCCGCACTCTACGCAGAACGATTCAGTGATTCCGTTGTGCTGCAGGCAGTTGACGAGGTCGAGGCGCTCACGACGTGGCTCAGTCGGAAGATCTGGCAGAAGATCATGATCCTCGAGAACGCGACCATGACGGAGGGCTAGCTCCCCTCGAAGATCGTGTTCTCCAGGAGTTCCATGTACGACAGGGTCTCGTTCGCTCCGTTGAGGTCGCACGAATGGAAGTGCGTCCGCATACGATAATCGACCGTCGAGTACATGTTCGGCCCCTCGAGTCCAGCCACCAGAAATCCATCGAGATGGCCCTGGATGATGTCGTCCGTGTGTTTCGCCAACACGATGCCGTCCCACGTGAAGGAGGAACCGGGGTCGAACACGCCGTCGATGATCAACAACCCACGTCCGGTGAAGTTGGCGTAGACCCACCCCGTATACCGGATGATCGGGAACGAGTCGGACGGAATGGAGCCGAAGTCCGGCAGGGTATTCTCGAACTCGACCGGAAAGTCGGGGTCGGAGAGCACGTCCCACCTGAGCGCGATCGAGTCCACGATTTCCGAGGATCCTCCGGACCAGATCTCCCAGTCCGGAACTCCCTGGATATCGTTCGCATCGGCCTCGGTGACCGTGATGGCCGCGATCGCACCGGTAATCGGGGTGGCACCGCCGCCGGTACAGGTTACCGCGTTGTCGCGATCAATACTGTCGATTTCACCACCGTTCGCGACGTCGATCCTGTTGGCGCCGATCATGACCATGGCGTGATGCGCTAACGGCCTCTTGTGGTGGACCGCGTACCCTCCGACGACCCGACGAGCGGGAGAGTTGGGCGAGAAGATGTCGTCGACCGTGCCCTCCGAACGGACGTAGTACACGTGTGTGAGGGAGTCCTGCTCGTAGAGTTTCCGAGTCGTGATCAGCGCCACGCCGTCGCCCAGGGCATAACTGACTGAATCGCCGACGGCGCCGATCTGCTCGGCGACGAAGCGCTCCAGACCGGCCCGAGCGACCGTGAGCGCTTCGGCGCCCTGCCCCGAGTGATTCGACATCTCCCACTCGGAGGCCACCATCATGTACCCCGTCGCGCCGGTGACCGAGATCGCAAAGAGCATGAAGACCACGAAGGCGAGCACGAAGCCTCGGCGTTCATCCCGTGGCGGGCGCATCATCTGCCTCACTGGATGTTTCTCAAGGCCACGTTGACCGACCACCCGAACCTGACGTCGTCCTGTCCACCCGTCGGCGCCGGAAGCCTCGCGTCGGCCACGATCCGGATTGCGTCGATGTCATCGATCGCCGCACCGGGAATGGTATCGGCGTAGGATGCCCCGCCCGTCCGATATTGGAACTGCGCCGTGGCGTCGATACCCGTGGCGAACTCGGTGAGGGCACCTCCGTACTGACTCCGAAAGAGACCCAGCGTGGTCGGATCGAGCTGAGACGCCTGGATCTTGAACGTCGTCTCGCGAAAGAGCATGACGAGGTCACCCTCGTTGGGCGCTGTCCCGAACAGCACATCGAGACCATTCAGGCGATGAAACTCGGAATAGGCACCGGTCGTGTCGGCGCCGTTGTCATAACACCGCGTCGCGGACTGTGAATCGCTGCCGTTTATAGCGGCCCACGTCGTATTCTGGAACGTCCAGGTAGTGCCGCTCCTGACCGCCACTCCCCCGACCTCGTCTGAATCGAAGCCCGCAGGCCCACCTTCGGTGTGGATATGGCGACCCGACGTGATCTCCTGACCACAGACGACACCGACGGCAATGGGAGAGCGGATCGTCAACGTCCTGGCTCCCGCCACCACCACGCCACCTCCCGCCGTCGTGCGGATCTCGCGAGCCATCAACTCGGTCGCCGTTCGCACGTTATCCTGGGCGCTCGTGCGCAGGGTCTGCGTCGAGTAGTACTGGTTCTGCACCAGGAAGGCATGACTGACGAGGCCGATGATGAAGGTCGACAACACCATCGCGATCAACGTCTCGACGAGTGTGAACCCGCGACGACCCCCGGTTACCAGACTGCCGACGTGTACGAGGTAGCCGCGTACGAAGGCCCGGTGCCGTCCAAGGGCGTCAGCTCCACCTCCACGCGGGAGAGCACCGGTGTGAGATCCGTGACCGTGAGGCTGCGCTGATAGGACCACCCCTGCACGTTCACCGTGTCGAGCGCATTCCCCGCAGTTACCGATCCGAGCGGCATGGCTTCCAACGAATCGAGGACCTCGTTGGCCAGAACCACGATTTCCGACCGAGCGCCCGCGTATCTCATCTGCGTGGTCAGAGCGCCACCGACCTGCATGACCATGAGCACACCCACTGAGAAGATCACGAGGGCGCCGATGACTTCGATAAGCGTGAAGCCGCGAGTGCGACAATCGGTTGCCCATGAGTGAGAGTGGCTGATGCTCAAGTCTGATCGATTTTCGAGGCTCCCATACCGTTGAACGATACAGTGTACGTAGTGGCCCCGGAAGAAAACGTCGCCGTGCCGAGTGATCCGCCCGCCCCGCTCATGTCCGCCATACCTCGAGAGTTGAAAACGAGGGAATCGCCCGTCATGTCGAGAGCCACCCCGCTCAGATCGATGTCAGCGTTTACACCGAACCGACGACGAGCAATCTCCGTGGCGGTCGACTGGGTTTCCACCTCGTACCAGAGGTTCCCCTCGTAGAATCGGATCACGACCGCTTCTTGCGTACGGAGCGCGAAGCTCCGGGCGGCCGTCAGATCCTGAGCGAACACCTGCGCCGCGCGTCGCGCCGAGTTTCGTTGGGAATACCCGGAATAGGCCAGGCCACCCAGGGTGAGGATGATCGCACTGATGGCTACGACGACGGTGAGCTCGATCAACGTAAAGCCACCTGCGCCCGTTCCAGGCGCGGTATCTCGGCGCGTTCCCACTAACGCCGATCCTCCTGGCCGGGGCGGCGTCCGACCTTGTCGGCCAGGCCGCCGAGTTCCCGCGCGGCTACGGAGACCGCTGCGAGACCGATTGATTCCTCGGCCTTGAGCTCCTCCACGATATCCCGGAAGCGCTCGACATCCTTCTGTTTGAGCGTCGTGAGATACTCGCTCGGCCACTCGTCGCCGTTCTCGCTTTGGGCACGCCGCATGACCCCGTACACCACGCGGCGATGGGCGCTCGACAGGTCATCGGACAGCACCTGGGCGGCGCGCGTCTCCCACTGATCGTCGCCCGCGGCAGCATAGGCCCTCCGCCGAAGCCAGGGGACCTCGAACGCCTCGGAAGCCTCGTAGTACGCACGCGCCGTCTCGACTGGATCGGCATCGACATCGCGAGCGATCTCGAGCACCTCGAGGAGTTGGTCGAGGAATCGCAGTGTGATGAGCCGCCGCGAAAAAGCCTCATCGGCCCCGACCTCTTGAATCTCGCGGACTCGAGCTTCGAATAGTGCCCTCTCCTCGCCGCGTACGAAGTCACCGAAACACTCACGGAGCGTCGCGAGCCCCCCAAGATTCTGATCGACGATTCCGGCAGAGGACGCTTCGGGCTCGACATTCTGAAGTACCCACCGGGTCGTGCGCTCCAGCACGCGAGCCAGGCCGAGAAGCCACCGATACGAGACCCGGGAATTCAGGGCAGTCGACTGTTGAGCCATCTGCCCGAGAAGCGCCCGGTGATCCGCCAGGCGAGACGCCACCAGCCAGGCCCGAACGACTTCCTCGTCGGTCCGGCCCGTATCGCGAACAAGACGTGTCACGAAGCCTGCACCCATGAGGTCGACGAGGTCGTTCGTCAGTTGCGCGGTGATGATCTCACGACGCAGTCGATGCACGACGAGATTGTTCGCCCCTGTCGCGACGATCGCGGCAGACGGGAAGTAGCCCAGGAGATAGCTCTCGGTCACCGGATCGTCGGGAAGGCCGGTGACGAGGAGTCGGGTCTTCAGGGACAGCTTGGCGTAGGCAAGCAGGACACACAGTTCAGGCCGAGCCAACGCCTGGCCCCGTTCCTTTCGCTCGAGCAAGACATCCGACGAAGGCAGACACTCCGCTGCACGGTTCAGGTCACCAGCCTTCTCCAGCGCGAACATCAGGTCCCGGAAGTCGTCGAGAGCCTCCCGCGAGCGACGCTCGTCGAGAGAAATCGCGAGGCTCTGTGACCGGTTGTTGTCGAGAACGAGCGTCGCCACCGACTCGGTGAGTTCTTCGAGTAACTCGTTACGACGCTCCTGCGTCATCGTCCCGTCGGCCACCGAAGGCGCCAGGAGGATCTTGAGGTTCACCTCGTGGTCGGACATGTCGACCCCGCCCGAGTTGTCGAGCGCGTCTGTATTGATCCGGCCACCCTGGAGCGAGTACCAGATCCGGGCGCGTTGGGTGAAGCCCAGGTTGCCGCCCTCACCGACGACGTCACATCTCAACTCATTCACGTCGACACGCACCGCAGAATTCGACGGATCGCCGGCGTCTGCATGAGTCTCGGATGTGGACTTCACATAGGTCCCGATCCCGCCGTTCCACAGGAGTTCGACGGGCGCCTTGAGCACAGAACGAATCAGCGCTTCGCCATCCGACGGTGACTCGTCGTCATCCGCGATTCCAAGCGCACGGCGGGCCTGCGGTGTGAGTTCGACCTCCTTCGCTCCCCGAGGGATGATCATCCCGCCCTCGCTGAGCAACGATGCGTCGTAGTCCTCCCAACTCGAGCGACCCAGATCGAAGACCCTCTTCCTCTCGGCATAGGTCACGGCGGGATCTGGATCCGGATCGATGAAGATGTGGCGGTGGTCGAAAGCGGCGATGAGTCGAATCTGCTCGGAAAGCAGCATCCCGTTGCCGAACACGTCTCCACTCATGTCCCCGATACCCGCCACGGTGAAGGGCTCGGACTGGATGTCCTTGCCTTTCTCACGGAAGTGCCGTCTCACGCACTCCCATCCTCCGCGCGCCGTGATGCCGACCGCCTTGTGGTCGTACCCATTGGACCCACCCGACGCGAAGGCGTCGTCGAGCCAGAAGTCGTATTCCGCTGAGACGGCATTCGCCACATCGGAAAACGTCGCGGTCCCTTTGTCTGCGGCCACGACCAGATAGGGATCGGGCGGGTCGTACGCTATGACGTCCGGGGGAGGAATCGTCTTGCCGGCTACGAGGTTGTCCGTGAGGTCGAGCAACCCGCGCATCAGGGTCTGATACTGGCGTCTTCCTTCCTCGAATCTCTCCTCAGGATCCGCGTGGATCACACGTGCGACGAATCCACCCTTCGATCCGCCGGGCACGATGACCGCATTCTTCACCATCTGCGTGTTTACGAGCCCAAGGATTTCGGTTCGGAAATCGTCGGGTCGGTCGCTCCAACGGATGCCGCCTCTCGCCACGGTCGAGCCCCGGAGATGGACACCCTCCATGCGTGCGGAATGCACCCACACCTCGAACAGCAGCTCCGTCGGCCTCGAACGCTCGAGGTCCCCGACCAGGAACTTGTAGGAGATGTATGGCACACCTCCGGAGCGGGAGGTCGGGTTGGCGCCCCCCCTGCGGAAGTAGTTCGTACGCACCGACGCGGTTATCAGCTCTTCGAGGCGGCGGAGAGCCCGATCGTCCGCGAGGAGTGCGACACTGCGGAGCGAAGCGTGGAACGCGGCACGGATATCGGCGATCGTGCCCAGCCGCTGCTCCAGCGGCGATCCCAACGCCGGATCGAATTTGGTACTGAACAGGTCGAACAGTTCGCTCGCCAGGCCCGGATACTCGACCAGAGCCGAAGGCAGCGCCGAGCGACTCGCCACCGCACCGACCTGGAAGGCGTACCCCGCGTATCCACGCAGCACATCTACTTCGCGCCAGTGCAGTCCGGCCCCTACCACGAGCGCGTTCAACGAGTCGCTTACGGTGTCGCCCGCGCGTGCAGCGAGCAGCGTCTCCGAAAGCAGTTCCCCCCGGTGCTCGACGTCCAGGGGCGCACCGGACCGGTCCTGAACGGCGAAGACATGGATCGTAGCCTCCGGCGCACCATTCACGCCGACCTCGTACGGCTTCATGGCGATGACGCGAAGGCCGGCGTCCTCGAGAATCGGCATGAAGTCCGAAAGGACGAGGCGCTCACCTCGCAGGAACAGCTTCAACTCGGTAGCACCGACAACCCCAGCAACCGGGACATCCTCCGCCCGGTTCGTGAGACGGATGGAAACGAGTCGGTCCTCGGCAGACATCGCCTCCAACTCGCCAATGTCCGCAACCGCGATTTCAGGGTCCGCGGCCGCCTGATACTCGCGACTGAACGCGTCGCCGTAGTGGTCGGCGAGGCGTCGGGCCTCGTCAGCGGGCAATACCCCCTCCAACCCTTCGCGGACCCGGTCGGCCCAGGTCCGGATGAGCAGCGCCACAGTCTGTTCGAGCTCGCCCGCCGTGACCTCGCGAACGCGGGCCATGTCGGCACCGAGATAGAAGTGCAGACGAGCCTGGTCACCCTCACCGAGCGCCAGGTGGTAGTTGAGTACCTCACCGTTGTATGTATCGACCAGTGCCGCTTCGATCGTCTTCCGAACCGTCCCGGAGAAACGATCGCGCGGGATGATCACCATGATCGACAGGCCGCGCTGCAGGGGATCTTCGCGGAGGCTCACCCGCACGTCTGTACCGCTGTAGGCGGTCAGGACCGTCCGGACGTCCTCCGCGACTTCCTCGGCCGATGAGAGGAAAAGCTCTTCCTTCGGCAGGGAGTTGAAGATCGTGATGATCTCTTTGTAGTCGTGCGACCCCTCACGGACGCTCGCCGACTCGAGCACCATCGCCAGCTTCCTTCTCAGGATCGGGATGTTCTCCGCGGCCTCGCCGTATCCCTTTGAGGTGAACAAGCCAACGAAGCGGTGCTCACCGAGCACCGCACCTTCGCTGTCGAGTTTCTTGACGCCGATGTAATCCATACGCGCTCGGCGATGGACCGTGGACTCGGCGTTCGTCTTGTTGATGATGAGAACCGGTCCATGAATGACCAGCTCTCGCAGACCCGGCTCGAGCGTCGCAACCGG
>JBDGVT010000023.1:0-22749 GCA_039585495.1 Gemmatimonadota bacterium
CGACGCGGCGTTCGCCGAGTCCGCGCTCATTCTGGAAGAGACGATCGTACACCAGTCGTTGACCCACCATCCCCTGGAGCCGCGCTCGAACATGGCCTATTGGGACAACGGCCGGCTGTTCGCTTATGTGTCCACGCAGAGTACTCAGCAGACGAAATTCGGTCTGGCTCGGGCGCTCGACATGGATCCAGAGGACATCACCCTGGTGTCCGAGTACACCGGAGGCGGATTCGGATCGAAGATCTCGGGTACGACCGTCATGCAGATTCCGGCGATTTTCTCTCAGAAGATCGGCCGTCCGGTCATGTTGCGAATCACTCGTTACGAAGAGAACTACGTCGGCCGAGCCCGGCCCGGATTCCAGTGCTGGCTCAAGATGGGCTTCCTGGCGGACGGACAGTGCAACGCCGTCGACCTTCTTCTCGTCGAGGAGGGTGGCGCCTACGGATCGGGGGACAACGGAACGGCCGGCATGATCGCCGACCTGGTCTATACGCCCCAGAACATGCGGTTCCGAGGCGTTCCCATGTATACGAACACGCCACCCAAGGCGGCGCAGCGTGGGCCGGGCGGAGCTCAGATCATCTCGATGATGGAGCCGATTCTGGACAAGGCGGCTCGCGAACTCGGGATCGATCGCCTGGCGATCCGCATGATGAACGCGCCGACGGCCGACGTGCGCTTCGGTCCGAGAGACAGCTTCCTGACGAGCGTACACGCGCGGGAAGCTCTCGAAATGGGCGCCGAGATGTTCGACTGGGAGGGCAAGCTCGCGCTCGCGGGGACTCGTAACGGCTCGAAGGTTACCGGCATCGGGATTGGACTTTCCCCCTATACCGCGGGCTCGCGTGAGCGGGACGGGATGATGCTGATCAGGCCCGACGGGAAGCTTTACGTCCATCAGGGCATCGGAAACCTCGGCACCCACTCCATCTCCGACACCGCTCGCCCCGCTGCGGAGGTTCTCGGCCTTTCGTGGGACGACGTGGTCATCGTCTGGGGTGACTCGAGCAAGGGGCTCCCACGTAGCACCGTGCAGGCGGGTAGCCAGACGACACACGCACACACGCGGGCCAATCACGCCGCGGGGATGGACGCGCTCCGTAAGGTGCGAGAGGTCGCGGCGGCCACGATGGGCGGCGCTGCCGGTTCGTATCGTGTGGACGCAGGAAGGGTGTCCGGCCCAGGCGGGACCATGACCTTTGGCCAGATCGCCGATCGCGCCATCGCGATGGGCGGAGAGTACGACGGCCATGTCCTGCCGAGTGATATCCATGCGCAAACGGTACCCGCCGCTCAGATGCTCGCGGGACAGGGACTCATGGGCATCGCCAAGGACAACTACGGGGGTGAAGGCTCGATCTACTCGTGGGTCGCTGGCTTCGCGATGGTGGAGCTGGATGAAGAGACGGGCATGGTGGAGTTGAAGGAGTACGTGGGGATCACCGACTGCGGGACGGTCCTGCATCCGCGCAGCCTGGGAGCCCAGGTGCTCGGGGGCAGCATTCAGGGAATGGGCATGGCCATGACACAGCGTTGGGTCTTCGATCCGCAGTGGGGTGTGCCTTTCGCGAACCGACTCTATACGGCTCGACCTCCAGGGATGCTCGACGTGCCACTCGACTTGAAGTGGGGGGCGGTCGGGATCGCCGATCCGACGAGTCCGGTCGGTGCCAAGGGGATTGGAGAGCCGCCTGTGGGCGCCGGTGCTGCCGCGCTCACCTGTGCGGTCGCGGACGCCATGGGCGGCCGCTGCCTGTGCAGGACGCCGCTGACCCCCGACATCATTCTGGCGGAGCTCGAGAACCGGGAACCCGCTCACGGACGCCTCGACCAGAACGTCGGCTAGGGAGAACGAGACATGGCGAAAATCAGAGACATGATCCCGGCGTTCGAACTCCTCCAGCCGCAGACCATCGAAGCGGCGGTCGATCTTCTGGATCAGTATCGGTCCGAAGCGTGGGTGTTGGGGGGAGGGCTCGATTCGTTCGACTGGTTCAAGGACCGCATCAAACGACCCACGGTGGTGATCGACCTCGGGGGCGTCTCAGAGTTGACTGGAATCAGTGAGGCGGAGGGCGGACTCGAGATCGGTGCCATGACGACACTGACCGAAATCGTCCGTCACGACCGAATCCGTTCGGAGTTTCCCCTCGTGGCCACGGCGGCCGAGCACGTGGCGACGCCGCAGATCCGGAATCAGGGCACGGTCGGCGGCAACGTCGCTCAGGACACGCGCTGCTGGTACTACAGGAGCGGGTGGCCGTGCTACAGGGCAGGGGGCAACACCTGCTACGCCGCCGCGCCGCAGGCCATGAACCGTGAGCACTGCATCATGGGACGCAGCCGCTGCGTGGCGGTGAATCCGTCTGATACCGCACCTGCGCTGATCGCCGTCGATGCGAAGATGGTCGTGGAGAACGCGAGCGGGCCGAGCGTCCACGACGCCGAGGACTTCTTCATCGGTCCGTCGATCGATATCACACGCATGACAGTTATGAAGCCCCGAGACCTTCTGACCAGAATCCACATTCCGGCCACGTGGGCGAATGCGGAATTCTACTATGAGAAGGTGAGAGATCGAGCCTCGTGGGACTTCCAGTTGGTCAGTGTCGCAGCTGCCTTCCGGAAGTCCGGGAACACGATCGAGGAGGCGCGGATCGCGGTGAATGGAGTCGCTCCGTATCCGGTGCGATTGGACGCGGTCGAGCGGCTCATCCAGGGTAGCTCGGGCGACGAAGCCACTGCGGACGCGGCCGGCGATCTGGCCATCCAGGGTGCCCGTGCGCTCAGGCACAACGACTACAAGATCCCGATGATGAAGAACCTGGTCCGACGGGCCGTTAGGAGTGTTGCCTGATGGAATTCTGGCGGACAGCCGCGAACCCGTGGGGTCAGGACGTGCTCATCGGGATTTCGTGGGATCTCATGTGGGCTGCCGCGGTTGCCTCCGTGCTCTTTCTCTTAGGGCACGCGGTCTGGATCAAGATGCGGCCGGCGAGTGAACACGCGGAGGCCTCTCCAGACAGTGCTTCCGGCGGCATTCCCGAGCGTATCGAGCGGCATTCTCTCTCCGCGAGGATCTTCCATTGGACGATGTCGGTGGCCATGCTCGCGCTGCTCGTCACGGCGTTCGTGCCCGTCATCGGGCTGCAGTTCCCGTGGGTGACGATCCATTGGGTCGCGGGTGTCCTGCTCATCGCGACCGTCGTGTATCACATCATCCACGCCGTGGGCTGGCAGGACTTTTGGGCGATGTTCCAGCCGGGAGTGGGTGAGGGAATCGCGCACCTGAAACACATCGTGACACCAAGCGCTCCCGCTCCCCCGAAAGCGGGCAAGTATCCCTTCGATCATCGCATGTACCATCACGTCATCGTGGTGGTCTCGCTCGCGGCGATCGTGACGGGTGTGCTCATGATGGTCAGGATCGACACGCCGTTCTGGGCGCGAAACCCGTACCTGCTTTCAGATTCCGCCTGGGGTGTCATGTACGTCGTACACGGCCTGTCCGGCGTGTCGCTGATCTTCCTGGTGGCTTCGCACGTCTATTTCGCGATTCGGCCGGAGAAGCGGTGGATCACGTGGTCCATGATTCGCGGGTGGATTGATCGCGAGCACTATCTCGCGCATCACGATCCGGCGAAATGGGTCGTTACCGGTGACCCGGCTTCTTCTGGGGAGAAGGCAACAGGTGCGCTGGCCGACTCCGCTGTCCGCACTCCGCGCGAAGAAGACTGACAGACATGTCGGTGGAAAGAGATGAGGTGAGGGCCCGAATCGACGCGATCGAGGAGAGCTATGAGTTCTTTCTCGCCTACGCGGCGCAGGGGCTCACGACGGACCAGGGTGCCAAGTCCGGAGGCCAGCTAAGGGAGTTCCTGCAGCGGGCCGAAACGGCGGTGGATGGCTTGGCCGACCATTTGGCCGAAGCGACCGGTGAGTCGGAGAACTGGGCACCGATGGTGGCCGTGGTGCGATCTGATGCAGAGGCTTCGCTCGCGGCATTGAGGCTCGTTTCCGCGAGACCGGGCGTGAGCTCACAGTTGATCGATAACCTGAACGCGAATATCCACTTGCGGGCTCTCCTGACGGACCTGTTTCTGGTGGACGACCTGCTGGAGCCCTAGGCGCTCGCCATGGCGGTGCTGCTCTTTCTCACCAGCGCGATGCTCTTCATGTCGGGAGCGTTGAAAGTCCGGTCTGCCGCCAAGGCTGGAATGGGCCAGACGCCTTTCCCGCTCCTCGAACTTCTCGTGGCGCTCGGGCTGGCGATCGTTGCCCTTCCCGGAGGTGGCGCGGTGCCGGCAGCTCCGTGGGCCGTGTTCGGCGCGTTCGCGCTCCTGCTCGTTTCGTCCACGAACCACGCATTTCGGATCAAGGCGCATCACGAGCGCCGATCAGCGACGGAAGCCGGACGACTGGCCAACTACGTGAAGTACATGTCGACCACGGAAGAGGACCCTCAGTAGCGCTACACTAAGCCCAGATGTTGCCGTAGATTCCCGCGCGTCTGCCAAGAGATCCACTCAACCCTCTCGAACAGCATGCTCCAGGACCTGGGCAATATCGGTGAGTTCGTGGGTGCCCTCGGTGTCGTCGTCTCCCTGGTCTACCTCGCGCGACAGATGATCCAGAACACGCAGTCGATTAGGGCCGCGTCGTTCAACTCGATGGTGGAGAACAGCATCCGGCTGTTGGAGCACTCCTTTCGGGACTCGGAATTCGCCGCCTTCTTGGCAAGAGCCGAGCAGGCCCCGGAGGAGCTGACGCCGGAGGAAAGGGTGCGGTGGGATTCCTACATGACTGCCGTGTACCGCCACTTCGGGAATCTCCAGTTCTCCCACCGGGTCGGTACGCTCGATGATCAGATGTGGACGGCCTACCAGGCGACCCTGAAGGAGCACCTGCGCACTCCATCGTGGGGCGCTTGGTTTCAGCAAAACCGTCACGTTTTCAGCGCTTCGCTCGGCGATCAGGTAGACGAGGCCATGCGCCAGATCGCGATCGAGAACGCTGAACCGTAGTCGACGGAGGGTCAGGTCCCCTTGATCGTGGAGCAAGGGGCCATCTAGCTTGTCACTCGCCGGAGGGAAACATCCGTTTTGCCCCCCGGCGCTCGATCGCAAGCCCGGGGGGGTCGTACTAATGACGGTGCGCTTTCGCATCCGCACGTCGGCGGGGCAGGAGCTGTCGTTCGCATCGGACGAGATGTTTGAGGACTTCGTTCGATCCGGCGACCTCTCGCCCGACGACCTCGTGTATGATGCCGAGAGTGGATCGTGGGCTCCCTCCCGCACCCACCCGATCGTGCTCGAGATCGAGTACGAGAAGGAGGAAGCTGCCGAGGCCGCCGCGAAGAAGGCGGAGCCGTCTGCTGAGAACGCATTTGGCCTCAAGCTCGCGGACGCCCAACCGGTACCCGAAGAGCCGGATGCCCAGCCGGGTTCTGGCGAAGGAGACGACCCCTCACCCGATGTGAGCGCCGACTCCGAGGTCGAGCCGGTCACCGATGCGCCGGAGACCTCCTCGGAGGACGCATTCGGGTTGGCGTTGGCGCCGGAAGCGGACATGATGTCGCCGGAGGAGGCTTCGCGGGCCTTCGTCGAGAAGATGGAAGCGGAGCGCAGCAGCCAGTTCGACGTCGGTGGGCAGGACCAGGGCGGCATGCTGGGCTTCACCATGGACGACTCCAATCTCCTGAAGGAGGCGGCGGCACCGAAGCCGACTCCGCCTCCACCCCCACGGCCTGCTACCCCGAGGCGCGAGCCTGCCGCACGGCCCGACTCCGATCGGTCGAGCGAACGCCCGGGACCGCCCCAGAGAAAGAGGGAATCGAGAGGCAGGGGCCGCACGGTGGTGATGGCGGTCGTCGGCATCGGCGTCTTGGGAACCGGCGGCTACTTCGGCCTCCAGTTCGCGACCGCTGACCGTACGGACGTTGCTCCCGATACGGTCCAGACGGTGACCCCGGTGCCGGTCGAGACGCCACCCGATCCGCCGCCCCGGGAGCCGGTCATTGCGAACACCGCAGCGGCGATCCGTGAGCGCGCTCAGGAACGGTTCCTCGCGGGCACGCAGAACGAGCTCCGCGATCTTCAGCCGGTTCCGGAAGCTTTCCCGGGTGGAGAGTACTTCTCGTTTCCGTCAGATCATCCCGAGGTGTTCGAGGTATGGCAGGACTACCTGACGACGATCCGTCGTGTCAGGGGGGGCGATGAGGATCGATTCACGGAGGCCTTCGAGGCCGCGCTCGACGATGCCGCGGTCACAGGCGCCGAACGGCAGGCCAGACTGACCGCCGCCATCATCGAGTTTGACGCGAGCCTCGTGCTGCGTGATGCCCACTACGACAGAGTCGAGGCGCTGGCTACCGCGGCAATACAGAGCCACAATGCGCTGGTCGAAGCCGAGGGGCTGATTCTTTTCGACGCGACAGGAGCCACGGGCGCCCCTGGGCCGGTGGGGCGTGGGACTTCAGGACGTGATGCCGATGCACAACTCCTTCTCGATCAGGTGATCGATCTGCTGACGGGCACGCTCGAGGCCGACGGCCTGGGTCCGCGCCAGAGCACGAACGTTCGGGCGTGGGTGTGGGACGGATTCCTGGACGCCGTCACGAACTAGTACCGAACACCTGTGCGTTCGGAACGGTGCGGCAGTATGCGCTATTTTTCGGGCGGACAGTGGAACTTGAGGAGTCCTCACCCTAGCTTGCCGCGGTCCGGACATTCCGTCCGTCCAAAGAGTCCGAATGCCGACGACCACACCGACATCCTCGAGTACCGAACCGCTCTGGGCCAAAGTCATCGACCACACCCGCTGTATCGGGTGCCACGCGTGCACGACCGCGTGCAAGTCAGAGAATGAGGTTCCGCTTTCGGTCACGCGTACCTACGTCAAGTACGTCGATACGGGGCACTTTCCACGGACCCGTAGGTCATTCCAGGTAACACGATGCAATCAGTGTGAGGATGCGCCGTGCGTCGCGGTTTGCCCCACCGCCGCGATGCACCAGCGACCCGACGGGATCGTCGACTTCGACAAGTCGATCTGCATTGGGTGTAAGGCTTGCATCGCGGCATGTCCCTACGACGCCATTTTCATCAATCCGGAAGACAAGTCCGCAGAGAAGTGTAATTTCTGCGCGCACCGGCTCGATGTCGGACTCGAGCCGGCCTGCGTCGTCGTCTGCCCCACCCAGGCGTTGATGGTCGGTGATATGAACGACCCGCTGTCGGCTGTGAGCGAGATCATCCATCAGGATGCCGTCACCGTCCGTCGACCGGAGAAGGAGACGCGGCCCAAGGTCTTCTACAAGGGTGCCGACCAGGTGACGCTGGATCCTCTCGCGGCTCGCCGCCCGGATGGGGGCCTCTTCATGTGGAGCGAGCAGGGAAACGTCGACCATCAGGTACCCTCAGGCCACCCGGGGTCCTGGAACAACTCGGCAGCCGCCGTGCTCAGCTACGACATCCCGCACCGTGCTCCCTGGGACTATCGCGTGAGCCTGTACACGTTCACGAAGTCGATTGCAGCGGGCGCCTATCTGGTCCCACTGCTGCTGGCGATCAGTGGTATGATCCCGTGGACGTCGACCACATGGACGATTCTCGCTCCGCTGGTCGCGATGGTCTTCCTCGCGATCACGGGTGCCATTCTCGTCTGGGATCTCGAGCATCCCGAACGCTTCTGGATGGTGCTGGCCAAGCCGCAGTGGCGGAGTTGGCTCGTGCGCGGAGGATTCATCATCACCGCCTATGGGGGAGTCCTTGCGGCCCATCTCGGTGCCATGATCCTGGATCGTCCGGACGTGCCGCGGCTTCTGGCCTGGGCAGGAGGGCCGCTCGCTGCGATGACGGCGATCTATACGGCCTATCTCTTTGCACAGGCGCGTGCTCGAGACCTATGGCAGAGCCCGCTGCTGCCTCCGCATCTATTCGTGCAGGCTCTCTTGGCTGGATCGGGAACGCTCATTCTGTTCGATCCGCCCGATCTCGGTGTGGGGGCGGTGTGGATCTTCCAGGCGTCTCTCGCCACGCACCTCTTGTTCGCGCTGGGCGAGGCGACGATGGGTCACCCGACAGCACACGGCGCGCTCGCAGCCGAGAACATGCTGAAGGGCCCCTATGCAGGTCCTTACTGGATTGGCCTTCTGTTCGCGATCGTCGGCTTCCTCCTCGTTTGGATGGGGCTGGGACTCGGGGTACTCGGTGGTCTGATCGGTCTTCTTCTCTTTGAACACGCCTACGTACAGGCAGGGCAGTCGGTGCCTCTCGCATGAGCGACCTGAACGAACTCAATCGACGCGTCTCAGCAGCCCGTGAAGAGGTCGAGGGTCGCGGAGAGACGTTCTATCCAGGAGCGAGCCGCGTGCATCTCGCGGCCTTTCCTCCCCGCGAGCGATGGAACGACTGGGTCGAACTCGACTCGAAGTCGTGGCCGAAGCGGGTCGAGAAGCGATACATGCTTGTACCGACCACCTGCTTCAACTGTGAGTCGGCCTGTGGGCTTCTTGCGTACGTCGATCGAGATACGCTGCAGGTCCGGAAGTTCGAAGGAAATCCGGAACACCCTGGCTCAAGAGGCCGCAACTGTGCCAAGGGGCCTGCGACGATCAACCAGATCACGGATCCCGACCGGATTCTCTACCCGCTCAAGCGGGCGGGCGAGCGGGGCGCCGGGAAATGGGAGCGGGTGAGCTGGGACGAGGCACTCGATGACATCGCCGGCCGTATTCGTACGTGCCTCGAAGAGGAGCGCCACGAGCAGGTGATGTATCACGTCGGTCGGCCCGGCGAGGACGGATATACGACCCGCATGCTGGCCGCATGGGGTGTCGACGGTCACAACTCACACACCAACGTCTGCTCGAGCGGGGCTCGCGCGGGATACCACTGGTGGATGGGCATGGATCGCCCGAGTCCCGACCACGCGAACGCCAAAGTGATCGTGCTCGTGAGCAGTCACCTCGAAACCGGCCACTACTTCAATCCGCACGCCCAGCGGATCATGGAGGGCAAGAAGAACGGCGCAAAGCTCATTGTGTTCGATACACGCCTGTCCAACACCGCCACGCACGCGGATCAGTGGTTGTCACCGTATCCCGGGTCCGAGCCTGCGATCTTCCTCGCTGTCGCGAACTGGATGATCCGAGAGGGCAAGTACGACCGGGAGTTCGTACGCCGGTGGTGGAATTGGCAGGAGTACATGGAGGAGGTTCATTCCGAGCCCGACGCATCGTTCGAACGCTTCGAGGAGACGCTCAGGGAGACCTACGCGTCGTTCACCTTCGAATTTGCCGCTGCGGAGTCAGGGCTCGAGCCGGATGCGCTGCGGGCCGTGGCCGAGACGATCTCGACCGCCGGGACGCGCCTCGCGACGCATAATTGGCGTAGCGCGGGTTCGGGGAATCTGGGGGGATGGCAGGTGGCGAGGACGCTCCTGCTCCTCAACGCGCTGACCGGCGCGATTGCGACCGAAGGCGGAACGTTCCCGAACTCCTGGAACAAGTTCACGCCGAAGCCGCCTCGACTGCCCCACCAGCACCCCACGCGATGGAGTGAGGTTCTCTGGCCGCGGGAGTATCCACTCGCCCTGATGGAGATGTCGTTTCTGATGCCGCATCTCATGCGGGATCAGGACGCCTTCGTGGACGTCTACTTCACCCGAGTGTACAACCCGGTCTGGACCAATCCCGACGGCTTCAGCTGGATCGAGATGCTGACCGACGAGACGAAGATCGGCCAGCACATCGCGATGACGCCGACTTGGAACGAGACCGCCTATTTCGCCGACTACGTGCTGCCGATGGGACACTCGTCGGAGCGACACGATCTAACCTCATACGAACAATACGACGGCCAATGGATCGGCTTCAGACAGCCGGTGCTTCGGGCAGCGCGCGAGCGTCTCGGTGAGACGGTTACCGACACGCGGGACGTGAACCCCGGTGAGGTTTGGGAGGAGAACGAGTTCTGGATCGAGCTCACGTGGCGGATCGACCCCGATGGCTCGCTCGGAATCCGGCAGTTCTTCGAATCCGTTCGAAATCCGGGCGAGAAGATGACCGTCGACGAGTACTACGGCTGGATCTTCGACAACTCGGTGCCGGGGCTGCCTGAAGCCGCAGCCCTCGAGGGGGTCACCCCGCTCGAGTACATGCGCCGTTACGGTGCCTTCGAGGTGGCCAGCAAGGTAGGACGCGTCTACGAGCAGCAGATCTCGGACGACGAGTTGGAGGATGTCCGGATCGACGAGACGGGGCGGGTCTACACACATGCTCCCGTACCTCCGAGCCCGAAGGCCCCGGGCGGCACGAAGATCGACCCGGATGAGGACGGCCGACGTCGAGTCGGCGTGCGCGTCGATGGGGAGATCCTGCGAGGCTGGCCCACACCGACCGGGAAGCTCGAATTCTGGTCGCGCACATTGAGCGACTGGGGCTGGCCCGAGCTCGCGACGCCCACGTACATCAAGAGCCACATTCATCGGCAGAATCTGGACTCCGACCAGATGCCGCTCATCACGACGTTCCGAGTGCCGGTTCAGATTCACACCCGGAGCGCAAACTCCAAATGGCTCGACGAGATCGCGCACACCAACCCGCTCTGGATCCACCCGATCGACGCGGAGCGCGCTGGCATCTCCAAGACGGGCGATCTCGTGCGGGTCGAGACCGAGATCGGGCACTTCGTGCTCAAGGCCTGGATCACGGAGGGCATACGCCCTGGCGTGCTCGCGTGCAGCCATCACATGGGGCGTTGGAAGCCTGAGGGCCACGAAGGGCAGCGCATCGGCATGATGACCGTCGCTCTGGACCGCGAGGAATCCGAGTGGGGGCTCACGCGGAAGAAGGGAGGGGGCCCCTTCGAGTCGAGCGATCCGGACACCCTGCGTGTCTGGTGGACCGACGTGGGGGTGCACCAGAACCTCACACACGCGGTACATCCCGACCCGATCTCCGGCATGCACTGTTGGCACCAGGCTGTGCGCGTACGGAAGGCACAGCCCGGAGATGCGTTTGGTGACGTTTCGGTCGACACGGCGAAGTCGAGGGCAGCCTACGAGAAATGGCTCGAAATGACTCGGGGGGCAGACGGGCATTCCCCGGACGGGACGCGCCGCCCGTTCTGGATGCTTCGTCCCGTCCGCCCCTCGCGGTCGGCCTACGATCTTCCCGATCGAGAGCCCGTCGGTGCCTGATCAGGCCAGTAGCACCGACGTCCCGCAGTACAGAGAACCGATACCTGAATCCGTCCCTGGCGAACTCTTGAGGACCCTCGCGGTCTTCGCCGAGCCGCCGGGGCCGGAGCATGCGATGCTCGCCGAGGTACTCGGTCTGTCTTCCACGCCGACGGCGGTGGATTACTCGGACGTTTTTCTGTTCCAGTTGTACCCCTACGCCTCCGTCTACCTTGGCCCCGAGGGGATGATGGGCGGGGATGCGGCGGAGAAGGTGGCAGGCTTCTGGAGCGCGTTGGGCTATGTGCCGCCGGCTGAGCCGGACCACCTGGCGAGCCTGATGGCGCTCTACGTGACCCTGTCGGAGCGAGAGGAGGCGTTGGACTCTGCCGAACGGGCGCTCGGGAGGCAGGCGCGTCGGGCGCTCCTGGCCGAGCACCTCGGGCCCTGGGTATTCGCTTTCCTCGGGAGGGTGCAGGAGTTGACCGCTGGGCCGTATGCCGGGTGGTCGAAGTTGCTCGAGGAAGCGCTCACCGCCGAATGGGTGGCATTGAAATGCGGGGAGGACACAGCTCTGTCTTCGCATCTCCAGGCCGCACCCCCGCTACCGGACCCCCGCGCAGAGGGCGGAGCCGCATTTCTTAGCGGGCTCCTCGCGCCGGTCCGGACCGGTGTCATGTTGACGCGAGCGGACCTGGGACGAATCGCACGCGATCTCGACCTCGGCTTGCGGGCCGGCGAGAGGCGCTATGCCCTCGAACACCTGCTCGCCCAGGATGCATCTGCGGTTCTTCGCGCTCTGTCGAACGAGGCACGCAGACAGGGAGAAGGTCACCAGAGGCGCGTGCCGTGGCTCGGGGCAGCCGCGGAGTTCGCCTTCCGACGGGCCGAGTCCACGTCCATTCTGTTGGATGAGCTGATCTCGCAGAGCGATTCGCTTCTGGAGCCCGCCGCCGATGACCTGACGGTCGAGGCGGCTCCGTGAGCCCCATGCGCTCTGACCCTCCCAACAGGGTTTCACGATCCGACGTCCTCGCGGGCGTGAGCGTCGCGCTCATTCTGATCCCGCAATCGATGGCCTACGCGGAGTTGGCGGGTCTGCCTCCACATCACGGCCTCTATGCAGCCGCGTTGCCGTTGATCGCGGCCGCGTTCCTCGCTTCGTCTCCCTATCTGCAGACAGGTCCGGTCGCACTTACCGGGCTACTGACCTTCGGGGCGCTCGTTCCACTCGCCCCGGTCGGGACCGCCGAGTTCGCATCACTTGCGGCGTTGCTGGCCCTCGTCGTAGGCGTCACGAGACTCATCGTCGGAATGTTGAAAGCGGGCTGGCTCGTCTACCTGATGTCCCATTCGATGATGACCGGCTTCCTCTCGGCCGCCGCGATCCTCATCCTCAGCTCTCAGCTGCCCGGCGCGCTCGGGAGCCCGGCGCCAGGTGAACTCGGCGTCCTTCAAAGGGCATGGTGGGCCCTTTCCAACCCTGCTTCCTGGGAGGGTGCCGCCATCGGGCTTTCCGGCTTCACCATCGTGTCGGTGGTGGTGGCCTCGAGAATCCACCCTCTGGTGCCTGGTGTCTTGTTCGCGGCCGCCGTCGGTCTGATCTACTCAATCAGCACTGGATACGCGGGGCCCGTGGTCGGAGCGATCCCCGATGGCCTTCCACCCTTCTCGGCTGATCTCCCCTGGGACCAACTCCCGGCTTTGATCCTTCCCGGCATCGTGATCTCCGTGATCGGATTTGCTGAGGGAGTTTCCATCTCGCGCGTCTTCGCTTCAGAGGATCGACAACGTTGGGACGCCGATCGGGAGTTCCTGAGCAAGGGCGTCGCATGCGTCGTGGCAGCGTTCACCGGGGGACTCCCAGTCGGCGGATCGTTGTCTCGAACCAGTGTCAACCGACTCGCCGGAGCGAAGAGCCGGTGGAGCGGACTGGTGACGGGCGTCGCGGTGCTGTGCTTCCTGCCCTTCGCGACGGTGCTCGGCGCGCTTCCGCGGGCGGTGCTCTCCGGTATCGTCATTGCGGCGATCTCGAAGCTCGTGCGGCCCCAGCAACTCTGGGCGATGTGGAAGATCTCGCCTGCGCAGGCCATGGTCGGATCGGTGACCTTCATCGCCACACTCGCGCTCTCTCCGAAGATCGACCGGGCGATCCTGATAGGCATTGGCGTATCCGCGGCGGTCCACCTTTGGCGTGAACTGACCCCCCACGTACGGTCGGAGCGGGAGGGCGATACGCTCGTCGTCGAGCCGAGTGGCGTACTGTGGTTCGGCTCGGCGCCGGCGCTCGAGGATCAGCTCTTCGCTCGGATGGCCGAAGAGCCGGACGTCGAGCGGGTCGTTCTACGGTGCGCGGGACTCGGACGGATCGACCTTTCCGGGGCCTATACTTTGGCGGAGATGCTCGATCAAGCCGGTCGCGCGGGTTTTGAAATGACGCTCGAAGACGTGCCCGATCACGCAGTCGGGCTGCTCGATGCAGTCGGGATCGCGGTCGTCCGAACTCCAGTCGGGGGCATCGATCGGGGTGTTCCCGGAACAGGAAGCGCTTCCGATCCGTAGTGTGGATGAAGCCGTGCCTCTACTTTGCTCTGACGACCGTCAGCGGTAGGGACGGTCATTGGAAGGACGACACATCACTCGGGGGGAATCATGTTCACACTGATCGCAGCCGGTATCGCCGGCGCCTCGGGCGTCTTCGGTCATATCAAGTCACGTCACTTCGTCGGTCAACGCCTTCGCTACACGAAGATCGTAGAGAAGCCCGCGTTGGGCCTGTTCGCAGGAGCCGGCGCGATGGTCGTCGCTGCGCCCCTGGTAGCCGTACTGCCGATCGTCGGAGCCGGCACCGCCATCGCCATCGGGGCAGGCGTCGGCACAGGTGTCGCACTCGGTGTGAGGGACTCCAAGGAGCCACCGAAGCTGCTCGACGATTGATCGAATAGCGGGGCGGGTCGGTAGCCAGGCGGTTGCCGACCCGACCGCAGCTCCCCACCATCGGTCCGACTTCAAGCCCAGGGGTGCCCCCGTTGGACGGACCGAAGCTCGCACGTGTGATGGGACTTCCGCACGCGACCGCCATGGTCGTGGGCACCATCATTGGCGCGTCGATTTTCGTGCAGCCATCCGAGATCACAGGCCAGGTCCCGACCATCGTCGGGATCTTCGCAGTCTGGGTCGTGTGCGGCGTCCTCACCCTCTTCGGGGCACTGGTATGCGCAGAGTTGGCGAGCGCCTATCCGGATTCCGGCGGAGTGTACACGTATCTACGCGAAGCCTATTCCCCCGCGCTCGGCTTTCTCTGGGGCTGGGCCATGTTCTGGACGATGCACTCGGGGATCATTGCCGCGATCGCCGTGATTTGCGCGCGATACCTGGCCTTCTTCGTCCCCCTGGGGGATATGGGGATTCGGGTCGTCGCGATCACCGTGATCCTTCTGCTCAGTGGGGTGAACTACGTCGGAGCGCGACACGGCAGCCTCCTGCAGACGGTGATCACGGCCGGTAAGCTGGTAGCTGTCGTTGCCATCATCGTTGCCGGGTTCCTCCTGGGAGGGGACGCGCACGAGGTCGTGTTGTCGACCGGCGCTACTTCCGCAGGACCTGCTTCGAGCGGTGCGTTCTCCGCGACTGACTTTGCTCTCGCCCTCGTCGCCGGGCTGTTCGCCTTCGGTGGTTGGCACATGGTGACGTACAACGCCGAGGAAACACACGATCCGGAACGGACGATACCGCGAGCGCTCATCGCCGGGACGCTGGTCGTGACGGCGTGCTATATCCTGCTCAACGCCGTGTACCTCTACGTACTTCCCATTGAGGTCGTAGCGTCATCAGATCGTGTCGCAGCAGATGCCGCAGACGCTGTCCTGGGTCGTGGAGGTGGAGCGATGATGGCCGCACTGGTGGTCTTCTCGACCTTCGGAGCACTCTCCGGCATTATCCTGGCAGGACCCCGCGTATATTATGCGATGGCCCGAGACGGACTCCTGTTTCGCTGGCTCGGTGAGGTCCACCCGACCCACCGGACGCCGCACCGGGCCATCGTACTGCAGGCTCTGTGGTCCAGCGTACTCGTGCTGACGGGGAGCTACCGGCTGCTGTTCACCCGGGTCATCTACACCGAGTGGATCTTCTTCGGCCTCATGGCGATCGGACTCATTGTCCTGCGTCGCCGGGCCACGAATCCGCCACCGTACCGCATTCGGGGATACCCCTGGGTGCCGGTGATCTTCGCGGTCAGCGCTTTCGCGATCGTCGTGAACCAGGTGGTGAGCGAACTGGCCGATTCACTCATCGGACTCGGACTCGTCGCGATCGGTTGGCCCGTCTACACCCTGTGGGCGAAGTCAGGTAGACGATCCGCGATTGGCTAGCCCAGCATCCGCTTGAGCCACCCTCTGACCGGACCGTCGTACCGCTTCACGACCAGCACGGATGCCGGTGAGAATCGTGCCACCTTCTCCGGGATCTCTCCGAACATTACCTGGCGAAGGTACGGTTCCTGCGCGGCACCGAGCACGACGAGGTCGTAGTCGCGGCTTTCCTTTGCGATCCCGCCCGCCACGGACGACGCCTCGATGATCTTCTTCTCCACATCGACGGATACCGCGATGTTGGCGAGCGTCTTCGTGATCCAGTTGTCGGCTTGCCGACGGGTCTCTTGGGTCGCTCCTGGGGGCACGACGTAGCAGGCTGTCACCTGCATGCCGAACGCGGGTGCGAGCACGTTGAGCATTTCCGCCGCGAGTCTCGCATGGGGACCACCGGCGGTCGGGAACAGGCAGCGCTTGGGAGGCTCCGTATTCTCGATCTTCAGGAGCGCCAGGTCACACGGCGCGTGCCGGATGACCTGATCCGCTACCTCGCCGAAAATCCGGTCGCGGGTGTCCGTGTGACCCTTCCACCCCATGACGAGGCAGTCGCCTTGGTAGCGCCGGGCTCCCGATAGAATCCCGTCGGCTGCACGGTGGGCGATAACCAGGTCAGTCTCGATCGGCATATGCCGGTTCGAGGCGTGTTCGCGCGCCGCTTTGAGCAGACCCTCACGATGCTGCCTGAAGCGAGGACCCTCGTGGATCGGAAGCTGACGGGGCACCTCGACCACGGAGTACGCGAGGAGCTTCTTGTTTCTCGCCTGTGCGATGGGTTGAGCATAGTCGAGGAGAATTCCGACGTGGTCCGGGTTGTGGAGCGGCACCACCACAGTGTCTTCGGCCTCGACCCTCGGCGGGGCAACGTCCTTGAGTACCTGCGGACGCTGTTCGGCAGATTCCTTCTCGAAGTGAGCGTAGTAGAAGACGAGCCCGATCAGGATCCATCCGATCGTGACGTACCAGGCGAGCGGTTGGAACGTGAACTGATAGAGCGCCAGGAAGATGTTCAGAACGATTCCCAGCAGTGGCACCACCGGATAGAAGGGGACCTTGTAACGGCGGGGGATCTCCGGCGCCTTACGCCTCAGCACGATGACCGAGAGATTCACCATGGCGAACGTCAGCAGGAAGATCAGGCTCGCGGCGGATCCCACGGCCTCGATCGGAAGCGTCAGGGCCATCGCGAGCAGAATCACACCCGTGACCCCGATGGCGATGTGGGGTGTACGGCGCTCGGGGTGAATCGTCGCCATCGCAGTCGGCAAAAGGCGGTCGCGGCCCATCGAGAACGCGACGCGCGAGGAGGCGAGGATCGTTGCGTTCAGCGCAGACATCGTCGAGAGCAATCCGCCGAACACGATAACCGCCACGCCGAACGCGGGCATGAATCCCTCGGCGGCCCTCACGATGGCCGTTTCACCGTACTCGCCAAGAAACTGCCACGACGCCTGGCCATCCGGGGGGCGCACCGCGGCGAGGGAAACGAAGAGGATCAACAGGTACATCACGACCGTGATCCCGAGCGAGATGAACGTGGCTCGCGGGATGTTTTTCTCGGGTTCCTTGATCTCCTCCGCGACCGTAGCGATGAGGTCGTAGCCCTCGAAGGCGATGAACGTCAGGCCCATCGAGACGAATACGCCGCTCATGCCCCGCGGGAAGAAGGGGTTGAATGCTTCTGCGGTCTGACCGCTCGGCGCCGCGCCCAGGGCCTTGAGCCCGTACGCGATGAAGACTCCAAGGATGATCAACTTGGCGACGGTCAGTACGTTCTCGGCCATGCCGGTCACTTCCGTGCCCTTGGCATTCAGGCGTACGAACGTGACGGCGATCACGAAGGTCACGATGAGGCCTGCACCGTGCTCCCCGACGACGCCGAACGCTCCATCCGCGAGACCCGGGGTGTACTTCAGGAAGAACTCCCAGAAATATCCCGCGAATCCGAGGGCGTAGAGGCTGCATGCCACCGTGTACGCGAACCAGAGCATCCAGCCTGCGGTAAACCCGATGGCGCCCGGGAACGCCCGCCGAACGAATGCGTAGCCGCCGCCTGCTTCTGGAATGGCGGAGGCGAGCTCGGCGTATGCGAACGCCGTGAGTAGCGTGACCCCACCATTCAAGGCGAAGGCCAGAATCGATGCAGGACCCGACTCTCCGGCCGCGATGCCCGTAAGCACGAAGATGCCGGCACCGATCATGGCGCCGACACCGATCATGGTGGCATCGAAGAGGCCTAGGTCCCGGGCGAAGGTGGGTTCGCCCGTCCGGGGTCCTTCTCTGGAGGAAGTCACGGGGGGGCAGGATGCGGCGGCCGGATGTGCACGGCAAGGGCCGACCGAGTCCTAATCGACTACTGGCACGATTGGAGACGGACCCGTATTGCTTGCAGCTTGAAAGTACCTCTGGAGGCCACGTGATCATCGATTTTCATAACCACTACTTCCCGTTCGAGTACCTCGACGCAATCCGGGACGGTGGCAGTCACTTCCGCGTTACCACCGACGACGACGGGAACCCGGTGCTCCATTCGCCTGGCGACTACAACGTCCTGGTTCCGGGGCATCGTGATCTCGATTTCCGAGAGCAGGTGCTCGACGACGCCGGCATTCAGATGCAGGTGATCACGTTCACGGCGCCCGGAACGAGCATCGAGTCTCCAGATGCCGCGGTCAGGCTCGCTCGAATCGTGAACGACGCGCTCGCGAAAGAGGTGCGGAATCGTCCGACGCGCTTCACGTCGCTTGCCACGCTACCCATGAACGCCCCTGAAGCCGCCGCCGCAGAGGCCGAGCGTGTTCTGGGAGAACTCGGTCTTCCGGGGGTCATGCTCTTTTCGAACGCCAGTGGCGTGCCCCTGTTCGAGGATCGCTTCCAGCCCATCTACGAGCGACTGAACGAAGCGAGAGCCGTAGTCTACATCCACCCGACGTATCCAGTCGGCGTCGAGGTGATGGAGCAGTACATGCTGATGCCCATGGTCGGTTTCCTCATGGACACGACGCTGGCGGCCGCGGGGCTCGTCTATTCAGGAACGCTCGAACGGTATCCCGACATTACCTGGGTCCTCGGCCACCTGGGCGGCGGAGTTCCGTACCTGGCGGAGCGGTTCGACCGGGGCTTCGAAGCGTATCCCGCTTGTCGGGAGAAGTGCACGATCCGCCCGTCGGAGCAGCTGGCCCAACTGTACTACGACACGGTCAACTTCGACCCGAACTGTCTGAGGCTCGCCCTCGAGTTCGCCGGCGTAGATCACGTCGTCGCCGGGTCGGATTATCCCCATCAGGTGGGAAGCCTGGACAGGATGACCGAGAGTATTCGGGGCCTCGATCTAACGGCCGACGATCGTGCGAAGGTGTTCGGAGGGAACGCGGCCCGGATTCTGGGGCTGGCCTGATCTCAGCCGCCGAAACGCTCCAGGACCTCTACCAGCTGCTTCCTCTCTTCCTCCGAGGCGCGGCCGTCGCTGAAGATGTTGGTGAGGATCCCCACGATCTCGTCCACGGAGCTGATTCCAATCACGTCGGGATTGGAGTCGATCCAGGCCTGGAAGCCCTTCGCCTCACTCTCGGAAACATGCGCATCCGCCACGATCGCGCGGGCAAATCCCATCATCTCCCGTAGCGCATTGCTTCTTCGCATGACCGAGTCGTCGAGTACCACAGGCGGCTCCCTGGCTGACCACGAATCCTTACTTCATCCGCTCCCGGCAACTCCCGGAGGGTGGAGTGGGGTCAACATCATCCGCAGTGCCTGGGACCACAAGTGGTGGCGTCCTTCCGGACGTGGGCGCGGTCCCTTGAGTACCTGGCCCGGTGAGTTCAGGTTTTGAGCATCTACGGACTTCGGAGTCGAGACAGATGAGCGACAGCAACACATCGGGCCCCGGCCCCATCGATCGCCGTGACCTTCTCAAAATGGGAGCCGCAGGTCTGGGTCTCGGCGTAGCGGGCGGATTGGTCGGCCTTTCCGCGGAGGAGGTCGACCGACTTCAGGAACGCCCGGACCTCGGCCCGGCGCCGGAAGCGCTCTTCGCGGCCGACCCGATCGATGTGGTCAGGGTCGGCTTCGTGGGCATCGGACTCCAGGGCGGCTCGCACGTCCGGAACTTCCTCGGAATCGAGGGGGTCGAGATCGTCGCGCTGGGCGACATCAACGAGGCGCGGGCGCTCGAAGTGGCGGAATGGGTCGAGCAGGACGGTCGACGGCGCCCGACCCTGTACACGCGGAGTGAGACGGACTTCGTCCGTATGTGTGAAGAGGAGGAACTCGACCTCGTCTTCACGGCGACCCCGTGGGAGTGGCATGTCCCTGTTTGTGTGGCTGCCATGGAAAACGGGAAGCACGCGGCGACCGAGGTGCCGGCGGCGTATCGAGTCGAGGATTGCTGGAAGCTGGTCGAGTACGCCGAGAAGTACGAGAAGCACTGCGTGATGATGGAGAACTGCAACTACGATCGACCGGAGATGATGGTCTTCAACATGGCCCGGCAGGGCCTCTTCGGTGACATCGTCCACGCGGAGTGCGGTTACCTCCATGACCTGCGCAGCATCAAGTTCGAGGACCGGAACGAAGGACTGTGGCGCAGGGCCCATGCGATGATCCGCGACGGGAACTTCTATCCCACGCACGGCCTCGGACCCGTCTCGAACGTGATGGACATCAACCGTGGTGACCGATTCGACTACCTGGTATCGATGAGTTCCCCGCCTCGTGGACTCGAGGAGTGGGCGATTGAGCACTACCCCGAGGGTGATCCCAAGCGAAGCGAGCGTTACATCCAGGGTGACGTCAACACGACGATGATCAAGACGGTCCGTGGCCGGACGATCTACGTGAGTCACGATACGAATCTGCCCAGACCCTACTCACGGATTCACCAGGTGCAGGGTACCAAAGGGATCTTCCAGGGCTACCCCAATCGTGTGTATATCGAAGGGATGAGCCCCGGGCCAGGGCATCGATGGGAGGACTGGCTCGATCGGCGGAACGAATACGACCATCCGCTCTGGCAGGATCTCGAGGAGCGGTCCGCGGGTGCCGGGCACGGCGGGATGGACTTCATCGAGGACTACCAGCTGGTGAAGGCGTTGCGCGAGGGCAAGCCGACCGACCTGAACGTGTACGACGCAGCGGTACAATCCGTCATCTGTCCTCTCACCGAGTGGTCGGTGGCAAACCGATCCCGCCCGGTGGACGTACCGGACTTCACGCGCGGCCGGTGGGCACAGTGGCCGCAGCTGGAGTTCCTGCGTACCTAGTGGCCAGTGCCGTTGAAGCATTCGAGGATCACTTCGGCGCCCCCCCGACGCACGTGTCGCGGGCACCGGGGCGCGTGAACCTCATCGGGGAGCACACGGACTACAACCATCTGCCGGTCTTTCCGATGGCGATTCAGAAGGGCGTCCAGATTGCGCTGCGGGCCCGCGACGACGGCATGGTCGTTCTCCATAATGTCGATCCCGACTTTCCTACGGTCGAGTTCGAGATTGAGCCGGCCATACCGCCCTATGTAAAGGGTTCATGGGGCAACTATGCGAAGGCTCCCGCGAACGAGCTCGCACGGCGCTTCGCGATCTGGCAGGGATTCGAAGGAGTGGTGTCCTCCACGCTTCCGGTGGCATCGGGCCTCTCGTCGTCGTCGGCTCTGGTAAACGCCGTCGGATTGGCCCTGGCTCACATCAACGAGGTGTCGACCGAGGTGCGGGTGTTTTCGCAGATCATGGCCGACGCCGAGCAGTACGTGGGCACCCGCGGAGGCGGGATGGACCAGACGATATCCCTCGGGGCCCGCGACCGCTGCGCGGCCCGGATAAGCTTCAACCCCATTCGGATGCGCCACGTGAATATCCCGGACGACTGGTGCATCATCATTGCGGACACCGGAAAGCGCGCGGAGAAGTCGGGTGCCGCGCGGATCGCGTACAACCAGAGGCGCAAGGAGTGTGAGGAGGCGTTGCGGCTGGTATGCGGTCACGTCGCAACCGCACACATCACCGAGAAGCTCCACACCACATACCCCGGGCTCGTGAAGGTCCTCGATCCGAAGACACTGATCGCTGCCGCCGAGCAGGTGCTGAACGGAAATCTGCTGCGCCGCTTTCGGCATGTGGTTACGGAAGCCGCGAGGGTCGAGGAAGGCGTCGACCGTGTCTTCGCTGCCGATGTGAGCGGGTTCGGCACACTCATGGATGCGTCGCACGCGAGTCTGAGAACGGACTTTCACGTGAGTTCCGTGGAGCTGGATGAGTTGGTCGCCGTGGCGCGGGAAGGTGGCGCGGCCGGAGCGCGCCTAACGGGAGCCGGGTTCGGTGGCTGCATCGTCGCGCTCGCGGACCGATGGACTGTCGGGGGAGTTCTGGAGACACTGGTCGCGGAGTACTATGAACGGCACGACATGGCCGACCGCATCGATGATCGCCTCTTCGTCGCCGTACCGTCGGCTGGGGCGACATTCTCCACTCACGCTTGATTGAGCCTCTGCCGGGCCCACTCCTGTATGCTGTTCGGCCCCTGAGGTTGACGCGCGTTTCGTAACATCAATCTTCAGCATTCCCAGAATCACCCATCCAGACCTGCCCATCCCGATGCTGGAATCCTCGTCCAAGAAGATCATGCTCGCCGTGCTGACCGCGTCGTTCGCGCTTCAGACGGGGCTGGTGTACATGGACGACGTCGACATCCACCTGTCCGACGATGCGATCGAGGGCCGCAAGCTCTTCCACGAAGGATCGTGTCAGGTGTGCCATCAACTCTGGGGGCAGGGCGGATTCCTGGGACCCGACTTGACGAACGCAGCGAGCCGCATCGATGAGACGCGGCTCGTTTCGCTTCTGACCGTCGGTAGTGGTCAGATGCCGAAGTTCGACTTCGATCAGCGACAGATCGGGTATATCAGGGCGTTCCTGGAGGAAATCGATGATCCGGACGTTGGCAGGGGTCAGCTTCGCCTCGGTGACACAGCCGCAGGTACGACGCCCCAGGCTGCGTTCGATGCCTCGGTAGTTGCAGCGGCTCCGCCGTCCGACGCCTTGGCGGGCTACCAGACGTTTCGGTCTGGAATCTGCTCCTCCTGTCACTTCCCGTTCCAGGTATCACTCGTGGGCGCACCCGATCTTTCGACGGTCGTGGATCGGGTGGACGACGAGGGCCTCCATACGGTTCTGACCGACGGTCGCCCCTCGCTCGGCATGCC
>JBDGVT010000024.1:0-22291 GCA_039585495.1 Gemmatimonadota bacterium
ACCTGGATGGCAGGCGGCCAGCGGTTCTGGTATCGCAACAAGACGCTCAACGGGGCGGAGTTCGTCGTGGTCGATCCGTCGAGTGGCACGCGCGGCCATCTGTTCGACCGAGACCGACTCGCCAGCGCCCTCTCACTTGCAGCGGACACCTCGTTCGTCGGGCACAAGCTTCCGTTTCAGACGTTCGACTTCGTCGAGGGTTCGAACGAGGGGTCCATTCGTTTCGACGCCATGAAAAAGGGCTTCACGTGCGACATCCATAGCTACGCCTGCGTTGTCGGCGACACGCTACCCGACCTCACGGGCTTCGTGCGCTCGCCGGATGGCGCCTGGGAAGCGTTCACCCACGAGCACGACCTCTGGATCCGTCCAGCCGCCGCCGGCGACTCCATTCAGCTGACCTCGGACGGTGAGGATCTCTTCGAGTACGGCACGGTCGCGGCCAGGCCAGGGCAGCTCATCGCTGGCATTGCGCAGCGTCCGGTCCTTCAGTGGTCACCCGATTCGCGCCGGATCGCGGTTCAACGCATGGACGAGCGCAATGTAGAGACGCTTCCCCTCTACTCGTCCACGTCCACCCGGCCGGAAGGCTACACCTACCCGTATGGACTCCCCGGCGACAGCATCATCGCCACCTTCGATATCCATGTGCTCGACGTCGAGGCGCGCTCCAACACGAAGGTGCAGATCGATCCGCAGCCGTACCTGACGTTCTCGGCGTCGGGGATGGCCGACTCGACCTGGCTCACCGTGAAGTGGAAGCAAGGTGGTGAGCGGCTCTACTTCAGTCACGGCACTCGGGGAGCAAAGAGCATCACGATCTACGAGGCCGATCTGGCCTCGGGCGCGGTTACGCCCCTGGTCGGTGACACGATGGCGACCCACGTCGAGCTCAATCTCGACATCGTGGGTGGGCGGCCCAACTGGGACGTCGTGAACAATGGAGAGGACATCCTGTGGTTTTCAGAGCGGGACGGATGGGGCCACCTCTATCGCTTCGGACCGGATGGGCAGCTCAAGAACCAGATCACGTCGGGTGCGTGGACGTTCGGCGACCTTCTCCATGTCGATGAGGACACCGACCGACTCTGGTTCACTGCGCGTGGAAGAGAGGCGGGTCGGATCCCCATGTTCAGGGACCTCTACTCGGTCAACCTGGATGGGACCGGACTCACCCGGCTCGCCGGGGAGGACGGAGACCACACCGTACGCGCGACACCCGACGGCCAGTTCTTCGTCGATGCCTACTCTCGCCCGGACGTTCCCCCGGTTTCGGTCCTCCGGGATCGCAGCGGCCGTGTCACGATGGAACTGGAGCGGGCCGACGTATCCCAACTCGTGGACATCGGTTGGTCTCCGCCACGCGTCTTCGACTTCAAGGCGCGCGACGGCGTCACGACACTCTACGGCCTCATGCACCTGCCGTCGGATTTTGACTCGACGAAGGTCTACCCGGTCGTCGAGTACATCTACCCGGGCCCGTTCATCGGTAGCGTCGGTACCTGGAACTTCAGCGGCGGCGCCCTCGGCGTGGCGCTACGAGCGGACCAGGACGCACTGGCCGAGCTTGGCTTCGTGGTCCTTCAGATGGACCACCTAGGAACATCGCTGCGCTCCAAGGCGATGCTCGATCACTACTGGGGCAACATGGGTGACAACGGCATCCCGGATCATGTCGCGGCTCTGCGTCAGTTGGGTGCCCGTCATGATTTCTTGGACCTCGACCGTGTCGGGATCTACGGCCACTCCGGTGGAGGATTCGCATCGACCGACGCGATCCTCCGGTACCCGGACGTCTACAAGGTTGCAGTCTCGACTGCCGGAAATCACGACAACCGCACATATCATGCGGCGTACGCCGAGAAGTACCAGGGGCTGCTGGTCAGGGATACCGTGACGGGCACGGACAACTACGCGAATCAGGTCAACGCTTCGCTCGCCGAGAACCTCGAAGGCAAGCTCTTTCTCATGACGGGCGACATGGACGACAACGTGCACCCGGCAATGACGATCCAGGTGGTCGATGCGCTCATCAAGGCGAACAAGAGCTTCGACTTCCTGGTGCTTCCGAATCGGGCACACGGTCTGAACGAGCCGTACGTGATCCGAAGACGGTGGGACTATTTCGTCGAGCATCTCATGGGCGCCACGCCTCCGACGAACTTCCGGATCACCCAACCGGGCTGATGAACTCGGATCATGTGTTGGCGGTCCGCGCCTACGACACCTTCGCCGCTCTCTGCTTCGGAGCCGCGGCAGCGGTGGCGGCGTGGCTCGTCGTGCCCAACGGAGTGGTGATGCCCCTCGCGATGGTTCTCGGCATGACGGTCGGGTTTCTCTCGGCATTCCCATTGCTCGCAGTATTCACGTACATCCTGGGCGGTTTCGAGATCATCGTGATGTCGATGCAGATCGGGATGGTGGCCGGAATGGTCGGCGTGATGTCGGGTGGAGACGGATGGATGGCGGTCGCGACAGTCGGGGCGCTGGTCGGCGCGACGGTTCACGCGTTGCTCTACCTCACCGACCGGATACTCCACGGCGAGGTGCTCGGATCATGACGGATCGTGCGATCGCAAAGTGGAACCGTGCCGCTGCCTCTCTGGACGCCGGCAAGCGCGGGGAGGAGGTCCGCTACGGGGCCTTCAAGCGCGAGCTTTTCGGGAAAGCGGTCGGCAAGACCCTTCTTGTCGCTGCGGGGACGGGTGTCGACTTCAAGTACTTCCCGTCCGACATCGAGCTGACCGCGATCGACTTCTCACCCACCATGCTCGAGTGGGCTGAAAAGAGGGTGGGGGAGTGTCCAGCTCCGATCGAACTCGTCGAGGCAGACGTTACCGACCTCGCGTTTCCCGATGGACACTTCGATACCGTCGTGACGTCGTGCACCTTCTGTTCCGTGCCCGATCCACTCAAGGGTCTCGGCGAACTGCGGAGAGTGCTGAAGGACGACGGCGCGCTGCTCATGTTCGAGCACGTTCGGCCCTCGAACTTCTATTTAGGGTTCATGATGGACGTGATGAACCCCATCGCCCGGCTGGTCGGGCCCGACATCAACCGCCGGACGGCGGACAACCTCCGAGCCGCAGGCTTCCGCCTGACCCGGGAGTTCAACGTCTACCTCGACATGGTGAAGCTCTTCGAGGCGGTGAAGGCGTAGACGCCGCCTAGCCGTTCCGCTCCTTCCAAGCGGCCAGCACCTCGGCCTCGCGTTCGAGCGAGAGTCCGAAGCGTCTTGGCGTCGTCGCCCAGTCCTGGTTGCGGGAGAGGTACTCGTCGATGATGTCCCGGGCCGTGTCCGCCAGGGGCCGAAAGGTCAGCCCGGCATCGATGGCACGCTGCGCGCTCATCTGATGAAAGCCCTTGGCTCCAGGCTCGAACGGAGCCGGGGTCGGGTAGGTATCACTGGGCGGGAACCAGATGGGCATGTCGGTCATGGCGCCGACGTTCATCTCCTCGAGGAATTCGGCCGAAACCCAGGTGAAGCTCACAGGACTGCGGGTCACCGCCTTGATCCCGTATAGGAATTCTGCCGTCGTCATCGGGGATCCTGGCCCCATCGTGTTGTAGATCCCGCTGATGTCGTCCTCGAGGATCTTGATGACGAACGCCGCCAGATCGACGGGGTCGATAATCTGGATGGGGTCCGTGGGGTCGCCGGGCGCCAGGACCTCACCGCCGTGGTGGATCCGCATGGGCCAGTACGACGAGATCGCATTGTTGTCTCCCGCGCCGATGATCCATCCAGGACGCAGAACCGTGCTGCGATCGCCGTACGTCTCCTGGACAGCTTGTTCGCAGAGGACCTTCATGGGCCCGTAGAACCGACCCGGATTCTCGATGGTGGGGTCTTCCATGACGTCGAGCGTGTAATCCTCGTCCAGCCCGACCTTCTCGAAATCCGCGTAGGCATCGCCCGACGAAACGAAGAGGTATCGGTCGACGACGTCCTCCAGGAGCTCTGCCGAATCACGAACGACACGAGGGACGTAGCCCGAGGTATCGATTACGGCGTCCCAGTCGCCCCCTTCGAGCACGCCGAGTCCTCCGTCGCGATCCCCACGCAGCTTCTCGACGTTCGGAAAGAGGTGCGGGTTGGTCCGACCGCGATTGAACAGAGTCGGTGTGTGTCCACGGGCGAGCGCTCGGCGCACCATGTGCGGACCGATGAACCCGGTACCGCCAATGAACAGGATTCGGAGGGACTCCCGAGCCTGCGGGACTGATGCGAAGAGGTCTGACGGCGTGAGTGCGGCTGCCGCGCCGGCCACGCCGATGGTCTTGATCGCGTCTCGTCTCGTCACACCCATCGTCCACGCCTCCCTTGGAGAATCGATACCGGTCAAGCTAGAAGCTGTGCCGGAGCCGGCAACACACGGGCTAGTGCACGGCCCCCGGCTGGCCGATCAGCCAGAGCTCCTTCTGGGGTCCAACCATGAACCGTACGTCGCCGTCGACGCCGACCCACGCGTCTTCTTCTCTGGACAACGTGACGGTCTGTCCGTCCCACTCCGGGACCGATCCGCTCACGTTGTACTCGATCGACCAGAACTCGGTCGAGCGCACCGGCTCGCGAGGGTGGCGTCCATACCGCTCAGGCCAGTCGAAGCTGGCCCACGCACCGACCCCGTGCACCCAGTTTCCCTGCACGTGCGGGTAGACGCGGCTCGTGATTCCCTCTCCAAGGGCTCGGTCCTGCGCCCGGGTCACGACGTCGCGACCGAGTACGCCCGGCTCGATCGTTTCGGCAATGATCTCTCCGGCCCGAACGGATTGATCGAAGAGCGCCCTGAGTCCCGCCGGCGCATCGGTCTCTCCGGGTCTCAGCACATACGCCATCTTCTGCTGATCCGTGACGATGCCCATGAGCTTCACCCCGAAGTCGACGTGCAGTACATCGCCGGGCTGAATCACGGGATCCTCGCCGTCGTCAATCGAGCCATCGTGGCCCTGGCGTTGCAGGTCGAAGGAGGCCGGGAAGTTGAACTCCAGGTCCTGGCTCATCCACTCGTCCTTCACCCACCAGTACACGTCCATGAGGGTCGTCTCGCCGGGGGTGATCACCTCGGACGAGAAGGCGCGCCGAAGGATTGCCCAGGTGCGGTTCGCAGCCTCCTTGGCAATCTCGAGCTCGGGCGGCGTCCGCTTGCTGACGTAATCGATGAACATCGGCTCGGAGGAGACGACCCGTCCCTTCCTCTCGTCACCGAGTACGTCGAGAAGGTACGCCTCCAGTTCTGCACTGAGCCCATCTGCCATCGAGATCGAGTAGGAGCGATTGACCGCGATGGTCTCGGGATCTCGGTCGTCCAGGTACTCGCGCAGGTGGGGTGCGAGCCCCTCTTCACCGTATCCCCGGATGTCGCCGTAGAAGAGGTTGAGGTGACTCGAAAGATGTGTGCCGATGACCGTTGTCTCGAGCCCGGCGTCGCCGGCGTCGTAGAAGAGGTACGCGTTGCGGTGGCCATACCACCCGCTGATGCCGTAGGCTCCGAAGAGGTCGAGCGCCGGATCGACGTTGTTTTCCCGACTCATGATGACCCAGAGGTCGACGCCGTGCTCACGCATGGTCGGGAGGAGGTGCCGACGCATCTTCTCCGCCTTCACTTCCCATTCATGGAGATCCCGCTCACGAGACGACTGTGATTGGGCGGAGGTGGGGGCGGCCAGTACCGCGAAGCTCAACAGGAGGATCAGGCGAGACATGCGTCAACTCCGGGGTCGTAGGTTGGGGGGAGGACGGTAGGCGGCCCCATGAACGTGGACAAGTAAGCGAGGAGACTCGGTTCGGGATGTACGTTCGGCAACTGAAACGGCTGGTCCGCGGCAGCCTCGGTCTGCTGCTGGGCGTTTCGCTCGGGTCCTGCGTCGTCGGGGCGGACCGGGCGGACACGGCGGGTGTGCCGCGGTGGACGTTGGGCCCCGAACCGGAGTTCGAGGTCGGGGCCGTGGAAGGGGATCCCCGGTACCTCTTCTCGCGGATTCGGTCACTGACGCTGCTCCCTGACGGCGGCGTCCTCGTCGCCGACCGGGAGGGCGTGAGCCTCCGCACCTTCGACGATCAGGGCCGGTCCGTCGCAGCGTGGGGGAGGGTGGGGGATGGGCCGGGTGAGTTCCGCTACATCTGGTCCACATGGCTGGCCGAACCCGACACGGTGCTCGTGTACGATTCCTCGCAGTACCGGGTGTCGATGTTCGGGCTGGACGGTGCGCTGCGCGCGACCCTCCCCATGCGTGGAGAGGACGGGCCTCCGGAGGTGCACGCAGGGAGAATGTCCGACGGTCAGCACGTGATCGGGTGGATCCGACGCCTGCCTCGAGGGCCGGCGGACGAAGTGACGGTCGACCAGATGCAGGTCGGCATCTTCGGGACCGACGGTGCGTTGCAGCGTGTGCTGGCGTCAGGGTTTGGGATGCGACGGCTCGCCGGCCCGCTGCCGTTCTCACCCTACTTCCACGCAGCGATGGTCGGTGACTCCGTCCTCGTGTCGGATGGCCTCGACGGAACGATCGACCTCGTCGGTCCCGACGGAGGACTCGTCCGGAGCTTCGACGTTGGGCTCACGCCGGTCTCGCCCGATTTCGCCTGGGAATCTCTCCTGTCGTCGATCGATGACGACGTGGTGGCCGACGGACTGAGGGCGATGCGAGACGAGCCCACCGCGGACTCGATCCCGGTCTTCTCGGACCTGCTCACGGACGACGAGGGACGTGTATGGGTGAAGGCGTACGATCCATCCACCGATAGCCATCGACGCCTACGCCGGAGGACTGGGGGTGAATGGACCGTTCTCACCACGGCCGGATCGACGGTTGCTCGCGTCCATGTACCGGACGGTTTTCGCCCCATGGACATACGAAGTGGCAGGGTGGCCGGGGTCACGTGGGACGAGCTGGACGTGCAACGCGTCCGGGTCTATCGGATTGCAGGACTCTGACGAGGACGTCTTCGCGTGGCGGTTGATCTCGTCCACCGGCGGATACGTGGGTATCATCATCTTCCCGATCGAATTTGAACCCAAGTGGACGGATGGAAGGCTCATGCTGGGAGTTCTCAGGGATGCTCTGGGCGTCGCGACGATCCAGGAATACGAGTTGGTGCCGCCCCCGGCGCTTCGGGTGAGTGCGGGCGCTCCGACGACCTCCCTGAGTGGGGGGAACTGATCCCATGTCGACCCGGCACTCAGTGCGGTACGTCGCACTGGCACTCACGGTAGGGCTCACATCGTGTCTTCAATCGCCCACGGCCGACGTACTTCTCCTGGGCGGGTTCGTACTCGACGGCTCCGGCGAACCGGGGGTGTTCGCGGACGTCGCGATTATCGGCGAGACCGTCTCTTTCATTGGTGATGCCGCCGAGGCTGGGGTCGGTGCCGTCGACACGGTGGACGTAACAGGGCTCATCGTGACGCCGGGCTTCATCGATATGCACTCCCACGCGGAGCTGGACACCGACCATGGCCGCGACGCCCGGGCCTTTCTGTACCAGGGTATCACGTCGGTCGCGCTCGGACTCGATGGGGGCGGGGAAAGCGATATTGCGGATCACCTGGCATACTGGTCCGAGACTGGCATCGGCGTGAACGCATTCCTCTTCGTCGGACACAACGCCGCCCGCCGAGCCGTCATGGGAATGGAGGACCGAGCTCCTACCGAGTCGGAGCTGGACGAGATGCGCGACTTCGTCCGGTCCGCCATGGTCGAGGGGGCCTACGGCCTGTCGTCCGGGCTCTTCTATCTGCCCGGCAACTACGCGACGACGGAAGAAGTCATCGCATTGAACGAGGTCGCCGCGGAGTTTTCGGGAGCGATCTATGACACGCACGATCGAGACCTCGGGGCCGCATATCCGTCCTTCGGTTACCTGAATTCCATCGCCGAAGGCATTCGGATAGGGGAAGAGGCGGGCACGAAGGTCATCTTCAGCCACTTCAATGCCCAGGGTGCTCAGAACTATGGGAGGGCCCCCGAGGGAGCGGCGCTCATCGAGGAGGCCAGGGCACGCGGGGTGGAGGTCGCCGGTGCGCACCATTCGTACACCGCCACGCAATCGAACCTCAGGTCGTACACCGTGCCGAGTTGGGTGGTGGCCGGTGGAGACACTGCGATGGTGCGTCGCTTCGACGACCCGGACACGCTCCCGATCATCGACGCGCAGACGAGGGAGATGCTCGCGATCAGAGGTGGCGCGGACCACATCCTGTTCGCCGACCAACGGCCCGACCTGAACGGAATGACGCTCGCCGACGTGGCGGCGGAGTGGGGTGTTTCAGCTCCGGAAGCTGCGCGCCAGATCCTGCGAGACGGGAACGCGGCGGTCATGAATCTCGGCCTCTACGACGACGAGAATACGCGTTATCTGGCCGGGCTCGATTGGATGATGACCTGCACGGATGGGCGTGATCCCGGCCCGTCCCGGCCCGTCACGCACCCGAGAGCCTTCGGGTCCTTCACGAAGAAGCTCAAGGAACTCGTTCTGGACGAGGAGTTGATCACATTGCCGTTCGCGGTACGCTCGATGAGCGGCCTCGCCGCCGACTTTCTGGGATGGACCGATCGCGGCTACCTCGATGTCGGCATGGCCGCGGACATCACCGTTCTGGATCTCGCGACCGTGCAGGACCGAGCCACCTACGAGGAGCCGCACTCCTATTCCGAAGGGACCGTCCACGTCATGGTGAACGGTGTGTTCGCCATCCGAGACAGGGCGGCTACCCGCGCGCTGGCAGGGTGGCCGCTCGTACGCGGTGGCGATGCGTTCGAGGGCGGGGAGTAGTGGTTGTGACTTACGCATGGGAGTAACGGCAGCCGGACCAGGATCGTAGGATCGAGAACACCCGCGAGGAGGAGACCAGAATGCCGAAGCGATGGAACCGATATGTCGGCGGAATGGTCGTGACGGTCCTGACCGCATGCGCATCCTCATCGACGGGGGGCGCGCGACCCGCCACCGAACGCTCCGGGTTCGGCTCGACCGGCTTCGCAGAACGCTCCGACTGGCCTTCGGCGGCACTGCATCTGTCCCGTAACGAGGTGCGAGGCGAGGTGTTGAGCCTGTTGCTGAGGGAAATCCCAGGCCTCGACGTGACGAGCCCACGTGGCGAGGACTGGGGCGTCTACAGGGTTGAGACGCCCGAGTCCGCGCGCTGTGCTCTCTCCTTGTGGATCGACGGAGAGTGGACCGGGCGGGTCGAGAATCCGACGGCTCCGTTGGACATCGACTCCGCGATTCCTGTGGACCTCCTTCTGGGTCTCGAGGTTCACCTGGGCATGGAAGGTCCGGTTTTCGACGATCAACTGTGCGGTGCGATCCTCATGTGGACACGAGAAACTGAGCGATGGGCCAACGTGGAATTCGAGGGAGGCGTCCACGCCGAGGTGCATGGTGCAGCCGCAGACACGGTCATCGGGGTGCGAGTCGATCCCGTCGGAAGCTACTCGCCGATCGGCCCCGGAGGCCGCTCCAGTTTTCGGGTCCTCCCGGGCGTCTATGAGGTGGTATTTCTCACCGAGGAAGGGCCTCTGGCTCGTCGGACCGTGCGGGTGCACGCATACCGTGACGCGACGATTGCGTTGGAGGTCACCGGCCAAGTCGCTGGACGAGAGGGACCCCCCGGCCGTGGACCGCGTATTCAGACGTGAGCTGATGGATCTGCGCGTGGAGGATTCGTGACAGGACGGAGTGCGCTCACCCTAGCAGTGCTGGCCGCTGGTCTGGCTTGCCCCCTGGGTGCTCAGGACAGGAGAGCGGTAACCCTGGAGGTTCGGACGGTCGATTCGGTGACCGGTGAGCCTTTGGGTCAGGTGTTGATTCACCTCTCGGGGCTCCCGGATCGACATACCACCGGCGACGACGGCGCCCTCGCATTCGACGCGCCCCTCGGCTCGTACCGACTCACGGCGCGCCGACCCGGTTACGAGATTCTGAGAGGAGACTTTCTCGTCCGCCGTCCGGGGGAATTCACTCTGGCGATGGAGGCTCTGCCCTCCGGAGATCCGGCCACCTCCGGTCGTCTGACCGGGATTCTCGTGGACGAGGACAACGAACGGCCCCTCGTGGGAGTCATCGTTTCTTTGCGGGGTCTCGGAGACCAGATCACGAACGACCGCGGGCGTTTCGTCTTCGACAACGTCCCGGCCGGCGCGTCGAGCCTGGAAGCCCAGATGCTCGGATATGCCGATCGAACCGAGTCGGTGACGATCGAGCGAGGTCACACCACCGTTGTCCGGTTCGGAATGTCCGTCGAGGCCATCGAACTCGAGCCGGTCGAGGTCGAGGTTCGTTCCCGGGTCCTCGAGGATCGGGGCGTGTACCGGCGCATGGAGGCGGGCAGTATCGGCCGGTATGTGACGCGACAGGATCTGGAGGTTCGCGTGACTCAGCACCTCGGAGAGGCTCTGGTCGGGATGCCTGGTGTGAGGGTTCAGAGTGATGGCGACCGGTCGTTCGCAGTCGGTCGAAACGGATGCGCGCTCGATCTCTTCGTGGACGGACTCCCGGTCATGTCCGAGTCTGCAGACGGCCTCTTCAACCTCGACATGTTCCCACCGGAGTGGGTCGAAATCGTAGAGGTCTATGCCAGTGCCGCGACCGCACCCGTTGAGTTCGCTCGATCGGGAACCGGGTGCGGAGTCCTGCTCATCTGGACGAGGCAGCGCTACTAGGCTCCGTAATCCGTCGATCGCCCCGTCGTAGCCAAAGAAGGACGGAGGCACCGCATGACGACACGCAGGCAGACGCGACTCGGCTCGACCCGCGGGATACTCGCTGTGGTTGGCCTGATGCTGTCCGCCTCGCCCACCTCTGCGCAGGTCGTGAGGGGCATCGTCGTCGACGCAGAGACACGCGACCCGTTACAGGCAGCACTCGTCGTCCTCGTCGATTCGACCGGCAGAGATTTGCAGCGCTTCCTCGTGGACGCGACCGGCACCTTCTTTGTCGAGGCTCGCGCTCCAGGGAGCTATTCGCTGAGGGTCGAGCGGTTGGGCGCCAACACGAATACGCTCGCTGATCTCGAACTCACCCAAGAGGATACGCTGACGCTCAGGGTACCTCTTTCCATTCGTGCGATCGCGTTGGACGGGATCGAGGTCGAGAGCGATCAGAGATGCGAGCTTTCGGGGGACGGGACCGGCCAGACCCAACAGGTGTGGGAAGAGGCTCGGAAGGTCCTGTCCGTAGCGAGCGTGACAGACGCAAGTACCTGGTACCGGTACGATCTGGTGCGATATCGTCGAGAGTTGGATCCAGACGATCTGACCGTCCAGGGTGAGACCCTATCCCGACAGACCTCCTCGAACCGACGACCGATCGAGAGCCGTTCGATCGATTTGCTCGTCGACAGTGGATACGTGGTACACAGCTCTGGAGGCGACCGGTACTACGCACCGGACGCCGACGTGCTTCTGTCGAGCCCGTTCCTGGACACGCACTGCTTTTCCCTGAGAGCGGGTATCGGCGAGGAGGAGGGGCTTCTGGGACTCGGGTTCCGTCCTCTGGACGCTGCGCTGTCGAACCTCGCGGACATCGAGGGAACGCTGTGGATCGAGCCCGAGACAGGTGGGCTCGAGTGGATCGAGTTCCAGTACACGAGTCTACCGGGGGCGGCCGACGACCTGAGGAGTGAGAAGGTCGGCGGGCGGATCGAATTCCACGGACTCCCCGACGGCCGCTGGATCGTCTCGAATTGGTACATCCGGATGCCGGTAGGCTACGAGGTGTTCGAGCCGATGCTGGATCGGATCACCGTACGACTGGAACGGGTGGTCGAGGAAGGCGGCCGTATCACCCGGGCGCGGGAGCGCGGGACCGGTCAAGTGGCGTTCGCCGAGCGCACCGGGTCCATCGAAGGGACGGTCGAGGTGTCGGAAGGGGGTGGAGCAGGGCAGGGTGCGTCGATCGTGGTGCTCGGCGTCGGTTCGACTAGCCCGGTGGACGAGCGTGGCCGATTCACGATCGATGGTCTCCCGGCGGGAGACTATCAGCTCGCCTTGGCACGACCGGAGATGATGGGGCTGGATCGCGGCTACCCTGTTGCCGACGTTCGCGTGGCCACTGAGGTCGTGTCCGAGATCACGGTCACGCCGCGACCCTACGGAGAGGTCCTCAGGTGGGTCTGTGGCTTCCCCGACTGGCCGGTTGGTTCGGGGGTACTCATCGGCGAGGTCGTCGATCCCATCACGGGCACGTCCGTGGCGAATGCGGAGATCAGCGCGACGTGGCAGGCCTTTCGCACTGTGGATCTGGACCATGGGTACGTGGACGGATCAGAGCAGTCGATCGGTACGGCCACGAATGAGGTCGGATCGTTTCGGGTCTGCGGGGTTCCTGTCGATCAAACCCTGACCGTAGCGGCCTACCTCCAAGACGGGAGCCGCGCGGAGCGGGCCCTCAGGATCGAGGCGGAGCAGCCGGTCGTGTCGCTCATGATCGATTCCGATTTCCACATCGCAGAACAGACGCTCGTCGACGCACTGGTCGGAGCCTACCGCCCGGGCGACATCCGGACCAGCATCCGCGTAATGGGCAGTGTCGAAGCGCGTGAAAGTGGCGATGCGCTGGCTGGCGCTCTGGTCCGTCTCGATGGATCTGAACCGGTTCTGACTGACGATGACGGTCGATTCGTATTGAACGAAGTGCCATACGGACGGCATACGATCGAGGTCGAGTACCTGGGACGTGCGCCCCTGGTCGATACGCTCAATGTCGATGGGATGGAACTAGCGGGCGTGACGCTTCGCGTCGATGAGGCGCCCATTCCGATCGAGGGGCTCGAGGTTGTCGTCGAAGCGCGGAGCCTCGGGCTGGAGGCGGCCGGGTTTTACGAGCGTCGTGACTTCTCGGGACTGTCGGGGACGCGGATTACGCGTGAGCATATCGAGGAACGACCTGGTGCACGGATGACAGATCTACTGCGTGTCGCGCCCGGGGCACGGATGTTCCCACCTGGACATCTGGCCGGAGCAGAGGTCATGCGACTCAACCGACGCGGAAACGAGTTCTATGCTCTCCAGGAGCGGCGGGGCCTGCCCGGGTGCGAGCCGACCATCTACGTCGACGACATCGTGTACATCGACGACATCGGTGCGCCTCCGGGCTCACTTCGGGTTACCGATATGAATTTCTTGTCGGCGGACGTGATCGAGGGCATCGAGGTCTATTCCGGTCTCGCGGCTCCAGCCCGCTACGATCCGAGAGACTGCGGCGTTGTCCTCATCTGGACGCGCGGATACCGCTAATCATCAGCGACGCTTCAGCCAAACCAGAATCACCCCACAGTGCTGAGCGTAGCGGAATGGCATCGTATTCCCGTGATAGACTTCCATGGCCGCGACACGAACGGGATCGATGTGATCGAGGTCGAACCATGGATCCATCTGGAAGTTGTCCACGTAGACCGCGAGTCGGCATCGGAACGCCTCATACCGCATGTTGGTGCCCTCACCGGCCCGGGGTATTGCCGGCATGACGGCCGGGAGCTCCACGATCGCGTCGTGGAGTACGCTCTCCTCTGCTAGCTCTTCGGCCGTCCACTGTCGCCCCCGGTACATCGTCCCAGCGCGCTCGCGCCGATAGAAGCCAGCATCTGAGAGGAACTTGGATTGTGTGGTGACGGTGATTCCTTCGAGTTCGATGGCTTCTACCGGGAGTGGCACCTCGACCTCCAGGAGTTCGCCCTCGAGCACGAAGATCGAGTCCCGAAGTGTCTGTCGGCCCAGATACTCCGCCTCGAAGGCATGCGCTCCAGCCGGCACCGAGTCCATCTCGAACCCCCCGTCCGCGTCCGACGCCCGCCGGATCGATCCGCCCACGGAAACCTCGACGCCCGCGATGCCTTCTCGTGTATCGGGATCGATGACTCGGCCTCGTACCTCACCCGGCCCGGCGTCGGCTCGAACGAGCACGGGTGTCAGGGCGATCCGAAATGACCCGGCGCGATCGACGGTGAACTCGCCGGCCTCGGCCTGATAGCCCATGCGCGTCAGGATCATTCTGTGACGGCCCACGGGAACATCGACGAAGGTGGTTTGCCCCAGGGAGTCGGTGAGGAGATAGGTGCCGAGTGCGGGAAGACGGACCACGACATTACGGACCGGTTGTCCGTTGTCGCCGTCGAACACTTCCAGATCGACGTTGACTCTCCCCGGCTCTTCTCTCTCCTGCGCGGCCGCGTCTGTCGCGGAAACAGCCAGAGCTGAAAGAAGGACCATTGGCGGCCAGGTCAGTCTCCGGAGAAGAACCAAGATTCGTCCCCCTAGCGTCGCTTCAACCAGACCAGCACGACCCCGCACCCGACCTGGTACCCGGCAGGGAGCTGTGTCGCGCCCCCATAGTAGACCTCGAGCGCAGCCACCCGTCGGGGGTCGATATGATCGAGGTCGAACCAGGCATCCATCGGGAAATCATCCACGAAGATCTTCAGCCGGCAGTCTCCGAAGGTCGCCAGTCCCACGTCCGAGCCCTCGCCGGCGGCCGGTATGGTCCGATGGATACTCGGCACTTCTGTGAGAACGTGCTGGAGGTACACCGGATCTCGGTCGGCCAACTCCTCCGCAGTCCACTGTCGGCCTCTGAGCGCGGTCGCCTGTCTCTGGCGCCGAAAGAAGCCAGCCCGACTCAGAAAGCGTGCGTGCGTCGTGACCGTGATCCCCTCGAGTTCGATGGCCTCCACAGGCATCGGGATCTGGACCTCGAGCGTCTGTCCATCCGGCACGAAAACCGAATCGAGAACCGTCTGCCGACCCAGATAGGCTACTTCGATCGAGTGCGAGCCGGCCGGCACCAGCTCGATTGCGAACCAACCTCGTTCATCGGTCGCTCGCCGAAGGACGCCCGCCACGGTTACCTCGACACCTTCGATGCCTTCCCGGGTCTGGGGGTCGATCACCCGTCCGACTACCTCACCTGGTTCGGCCTCAATACTGAGCAGAACCGGCGTCAGGGTGATCCGGAACGAGCCCGATCGCTCGATCGTGAACTCACCGCGCTGGGCCTCGTACCCCATCCGAGTGAGGATCAGCCGGTGGCTACCGACGTCGATGTCGACGAGGGTCGCATGTCCGAGAGAGTCCGTCAGGAGATATGTGCCCATCTCAGGGATGCGCACGACGACGTTTTCCACGGGCTGTCCCGAGTCGCCGTCGAACACCTCGAGGTCGACGTTCACTCTGCTCGGCTCTGCGCGGTCCTGGGCCCAGGTGGTCGCCGGAGAAATGACGAAGCCCGAAAACACGAACAGCAATGTTGAGATCGGTCTCGAGAGTGTCCGACGTCCCTGGCGGGCAGCCATCAGCGCCGCTTCAGCCAGACCAAGACGACGCCGCAATAGCCCTGAGTGAGGAGGCCTCGATAGGCAGGGGGGAGGTTGTTAACAAGCTCTCTTCTGCCCGTGAAGTAGACCTCGAGAGCGGCGACGCGCCGGGGATCGACATGATCGAGGTCGAACCAGTCATCCATGGGAAAGTCGTCGACGAAGATCTTGAGAGGACAACGGTTTTCAAGGACTTCGCCCGTATCCTTGTCAGTGCCTGCTCCGATAACCGAGAGCCTTCCGTTCGAGCCCTCGCCAGCGGCGGGAATGGGCCGAATGATACTCGGGATCTCAGTGACAACATCTTGCAGGTACATCGGGTCCCGGTCGGCCAGCTCCTCCGCGGTCCACTGTTGACCCCTCAACGCCGGAGCCTGTCTCTGGCGACGAAAGAAGCCGGCCCGGCTCAGGAAACGCGCGTGGGTCGTGACCGTGATCCCCTCGAGTTCAATGGCCTCGACAGGCATCGGGATCTCGACCTCGAGCGTCTGTCCGTCAGGTACGAAGATCGAATCGACGACCGTCTCGCGACCCAGATACGCCACCTCGATCGGGTGTGATCCAGCCGGTACGAGTTCGATCGTGAACCAACCGCGTTCATCTGTGGCGCGACGGAGGGTGCCCGCCACGGTCACCTCGGCACTTTCGATCCCATCCCCCGTTTCAGGGTCGATCACGCGTCCGATCACCTCACCGGGCTCGGCCTCTGAGCTGAGCAGGACCGGGGTCAGGGCGATCCTGAACGAGCCCGATCGATCGACTGTGAATTCACCGCGCTGGGCCTCGTAGCCCATTCGCGTGAGAATCAGGCGATAGCTCCCGACCTCGATGTCCACGAGGCTCGCCTGGCCGAGAGAGTCGGTCAGGAGATAGGTGTCCGACTCGGGGATCCGGACGACCACGTTCTCCACGGGTTGGCCGGAGTCACCGTCGATGACCTGGAGGTCCACCGTGACTCCCGTACCAGCCTGAGCCTGTGCGTGGCCGGCCACGGGCAAGCATCCGAACAGTGCCATGAGCGAGACGATGGTCACTCGACCTACAACGATATCGGTGAAGATTCTTCCCATAGGCAGGTCCGCTTCACTTTGTAGAGCCACTCGTCGATGCACGCGCAACGTGAAACCCGGCGAATCCATCGACAACCCCTAGTCCTGTCCACCTTTCAAGCGGACGAGGCGCGGGGCCAGTCGCGGTCGAACTCGTTTCGATACGGGTGGCCTGATGGAGTTGCTCTAGCTGCCTCCCCTCCGAGGCACGGTCAACGCCGCACCCGGGTCGGCGCGTACGCCTTCGGCGTCGAGCGATGTGTTGAAGGCCGGCACGCGGGTCAGGATCAGCGCGTTTAGCCGCTCGATCAGTCCGGGTACCGCATTCCATGCGGCGTCGACCTGCCAGAGCTGGTCTCCGGTCGGCAGGGTCGACGATTGCTGGATCGCCCCGGCGACTCCTGCGTTCATTCGGGCCTCACCCAGCCCCTCACGGATGGACTCGAGTTCGTCCTCGATCGAGGAGAGCTCTTCAGCCAGTTCTTCCGGCGCGTCGCCATGCTCCGCCAGGAGGTCACCAACGTCGGCAAGCTGACTCTCGAGACGTTGGACGGCCTGTGAAGCCTCGTAGAGCGGCTCCGCCAGCGCGTGGAGACTGAGCAGAACCTCCTGCCGTGCCATACGGTCGGCCCGTGTCATGGTCCGTCTCGGATCGGCGTGGATTTCGAGCGTCGACGTGAACCGCTCACCGTCGACGGCCATGCTCACCGTGTATGTGCCGGGCAGGGCGACAGGCCCCTGGGGGGCTGCGCCGCCTCGGCCGCCACCGCCCCGGCCGCCGCGACCCCCTCCCGTCGTCGCGTCGGGCTCGTAGGGTCGATCGTGCCGCCAGTCCCACAACACCTCGCTGATCCCCGCCTCGCCAGGCGCCTCGAGCGTGCGCACGGTCGCACCACTTGTGTCCGTGATCGTGATCTCGAAGTCGGTCGAGTCCTGGGTCTCCTTCAGGTAGTACCGGATGGGGGTTGCCCTGGGCGGGTTCGGAGCCGAGTACGTAGCTCCCGAAAAGGGCCAGTCCCCCCGTTGAGCCCACATCGTCGTGGGCTTGCTGGGGAAGATCCGTCCGGCCTCGGCCATCACAGTGGCCGACAAGTGCTCGAGGGGAGAAACGTCGGCCATGATCCAGACGCTGCGCCCGTGCGTACCCACGATCAGGTCGTTGTCACGCGGGTGAATCGCGATGTCGTCGACGGGAACCACGGGAAGGTTGTTCTTGAGGGGCGCCCAACTCTGTCCGCGATCGATCGACACGAAGACGCCGACTTCGTTTCCGACGAAGAGAAGGTCCGCGTTTCGGTGGTGCTCGGTAATGACGTTCACGGACCAGCCATCCGGGAGCCCGTCGATGATTGGCCTCCAGTTGTCGCCGTAATCCTCGCTCACGTAGACGTAAGCGGCGAAGTCTCCGTTGCGGTGACCGTCGAACGTGGCGTACACCCGTCCGGGTTCGTGAGCCGACGGAGTGAGTCGGCTCACATAGGTGCGCTCGGGTAGATCGGGCACGTTATCGACGACATTCTCCCAGGATGCGCCGCCGTCCATCGTGACCTGGACGTTCCCGTCGTCCGTGCCAGCGTAGAGGACGTCAGGCGTGAAACGGGACTCCGCAACGGTCGTCAGATTTCCGTAGGTCGACGTGCCGTCGTGCACCGACATCATCGGTTGGTCACCCGTGACCCCCATGATCTCGAGCTCGTCGCGATCGATCTGCTTCGTGAGGTCCACACTGCCTACCTCTTCCCAGCTCATCCCCCGATCTCGTGAGCGCATGAGGTAGTTCGCCCCAAGGTAGATCGTGGCCGGGTCGTGTCTCGAGATGAGAAGCGGGCTGTTCCAGTTGAAGCGGTACTCCTTCGTGGAGTCCCCATTCTCCCTCGGGCCCACGATCGGGCGCATGGGCGTTTTCTCACCCGTGGTCAGGTCGTAGCGGTTCATGTTTCCGCCCTGACTCTCCGAGAAGACGATCGTGGAGTCGGTCGGATCTACGACGGTCCAGAACCCGTCTCCATACGCCGTCTCATACCAATCCTGATGGCGGATGCCGTGAAATTCCCGGGTGTTCGATGGACCGCACCACGGGTTGTTGTCCTGCAAGCCGCCGCAGACGTAATAGGGGTCACGCATGTCGTAGCTGACCGTGTAGAACTGACCGAGCGCAATGTTGTCGTACATGCGCCAATGTCCGGTCCCGTCCCAGGAGGCAGCCACTCCTCCGTCGCTACCGAGGATCAGGTGATCGGGATCGTCAGGGTCGATCCATAGCGCGTGGTGGTCGACGTGGATCTGCTCGGCGCCGTCGCTGCGGAAGGTGCGTCCGGCGTCGTCGGACACCATGAGGTTCGTTGCGAGGACGTACACTCGGTCGGCGTTCGTAGGGTCGATCCGAACCTGAGAGTAGTACATCGGTCGCGGGTTCGTGTCGGACATCTTCTCCCACGTCGTGCCCCGATCCAGGGATCTGAAGATTCCACCCCGGCTCCCACCGCCCGCGCCCCCACCCCGACCGGCTCCCGCCCGTCGCGGGTCGGCCTCGACGAGGGCGTAGACCACGTTGCCGTTCTGCCGGAAGACGTCGACCCCGATCCGGCCCTTCTCACCATCGGGGAGCCCCTCCGTCAACTCGACCCACTCCGCGCCGCCATCGGTCGTTCGGTAGAGCCCGCTACCGGGGCCGCCGCCGTTGAAGCCCCACCCGGTGCGTTGCCGCTGATACATTGCGGCGAACACCGTGTTCGGGTCGGACGGGTCCATGGCGAGATCGATCGCACCGGTGTGGTCGTCGATATAGAGGACGTTTTCCCAACTCTTTCCGCCGTCCACGGTCTTGAAGACGCCACGTTCCGGGTTCGATCCCCAGAGGTCACCGACTGCGGCCACATAGACGATATCCGGGTCGCGCGGATGGATCAGGATGCGCCCGATGTGGCGGGTCTCCGTCAGCCCCATGTGGGTCCAGGTGTTTCCGGCGTCGGTCGACTTGTACACCCCGTTTCCCCAGGGCGATGACTGTCGGTTCTGGGGTTCACCGGTGCCGACCCAGATCAGATTCGGGTTCGCCTGGTGCAATGTGACATCGCCGATGGAGCTCGTTGGTTGATCGTCGAAGAGCGGGGTCCACGACGTACCATGGTTCTCGGTCTTCCACACGCCTCCGGTGGCTACCCCGATGTAAAACAGCTGCGGCTTGCTCTCGACGACGGCGAGATCGGCGATACGGCCTCCCATCAACGCCGGCCCGATCTCGCGGTACTCGAGCCTGGAAATCGTCGTCGCAAGGTCCGACGTCTGAGCTCGAGAAGGTGTTGGCGCGGTCAGGGTCAAGACGCTGGCGAAGGCCAGTCCAGTGGAGAGCTTCATGTCGGGACCTCGAGGGGTGACTCGCTCCGACCACGGGAGCGTGATGCCGATTGTTCTAACCTCTCCCCTTGCAGCCGGCTAGCCCGACGCCCTGCCGATTGCCTATCGCGTCTTGCCGCAACAGTTTACAAGCCCGCCTGTAGCGGAGGGGTGACCGTATGAGCCTCTCGCCCGGGCGGTCAACTTTGATTGCTTAAGGAGGGACGCTTTGGCTGAGAAGACGAAGAAGCAAGCTGAAGACGAGGCTGTCGGCGGCGGGAATATCAACCAGATCAGGGACATTCTGGTCGGCCCGTTTCAGCGTGAGCAGGAGGCTCGCCTCGATCAGCTCGAGCGCGAGGTAGCGCGACACAAGAAGGAAGGCGATGCGGCGACCAAGCGAGCGCAGGAGAAGCTCGAGAAGCAGTTGGCCGCGGCGTCCGAAAAGCTGACCAACAAGATCTCGGACCTGAACAAGGCACTGAAGGATTCGGACAGAGCCAACGCGGATGCCCTGGAAGCGATGAGCAAGGAGCTCACCGAGAGGATCGAAGAGCTGCAAGCCGAGCTGGCTGCCGACATCAGGAGTCTGGAGAAGCACACGGAGAAGCAGGCCTCGGCGCTCCGGAAGGACCTCAACGACGCGGTCGCCCATCTGAGGGACGACAAGGTGGGGCGCCATGATCTCGGCGACTATCTCATGGAGGTGGGCATGCGCCTGAAGGGCGAGTCGGCGCTACAGGCCATCGAAAGCTCGGTAAAGGGCGGGAAGAAGCGTGGGGACAAAAAGTCCTGAAGAGGAGCTGAGAAGGCTCCTTCTCTCGACCGAGCTCGATCTCCTCGACGAACTCGATCGCAGAACCGCTGGACTCGCAGAACGTGTCGGAGACGATGCGGTGCTCCAGGAGAGTTTGCGGCGTGTCATCGTCGATGTGCTACGCGATGCCGGGGCCGATGACCACGAGCGTCTATCCACGATCCTCGCCCCTCTCATGTTGTCGAGCCTGCGTGCGGAGATTCGTGGGTCGCGCGACATGATGGTCGAGGCGCTCTATCCGTTGACCGGACGACTCGTCTCGGCTGCGGTGAAGAACGCTTTTCGCGACATGCTCCAGAATCTGGACACGAAGCTCACCGAGACCTTCTCGCTTGCTCATCTGCGCGTGCGCATGGAAGCGCTGTTTACGGGCAAGTCCGCGGCTGAGGTCATGCTGAGCAGGAACCCGATGTTCACGATCAAAGAAGTCCTCGTGATCAGCCGAACCACGGGGCTCTTGGTTTGCCGAGTGGGCCCTGAGGGAGAAGACGAGGAGGAAGTGGATCGCGACCTCGTCGGTTCGATGTTGAACGCGGTCATGTCGCTTACGCGAGACGCATTTGGAGACGAGGAGTCGGGGGAGCTCAGCACCATGCAGTTCGGTGACTCGCAGCTGTTCGTAAAGAGCTCACCCACAGTGGTGCTCGTCGTCTCTACGACCGGTACGCCTCCCGCGAGTCTCGATGCCCTCCTCGAAGCACTCTTCGTGGCGTTTCTGGAAGGGTGGGGAGAGTTGTTGTCCGAATACGACGGAGAACTGGACATCGAGCAGGAGGTCGGGCTCGTGACGGACTTGCGTGCTCGCATGGAGTCGTTGAAGAGCGAGGCACATGCCACGCCCGAGCGAGGGTCGGTGGGACGCTCGACCGGGCTGCTGGCGTTCGTCGGCCTGCTGCTGATCGCGTGGATGGGCTTCGCCTGGACCCAAGGCCGCCGTATCGACCGACTCGAGTCCGACGTGCGTGAACTGGTCGACGCCCAGGTCGCTCTCGCGGGATACCCGATCGAGGTCTACTTCGATCGGAGCGCCGACGTACTCGTGGTGAGCGGGTTGACTCCGAACGCAGAGGCGCGGGAATCGCTACGAGGCTTGATCGACGCGGAGGTGGACGGCGAGGTGCGCTACCTCCTCAACCCGCTGTTGCACCCGAGCCCCGAGCCTGACCCGATCGAGACTCTGGAAGAGTTCGTGCACCAGAATCCGATCTACTTCTCGGAGGGCCAGACGCTTCGAGCGCCGGTCCAGGCCGAGGAGACACTTCGGACGCTGGCCGGGCTGTTGCTCTCGACTCCGGACAACGTGCGCCTTCGCGTCATCGGTTATGCCGATCCGCTGGGGAGCGTCGCAGTCAACGAGCAACTCACGCGCGCCAGGGCCCGGGTCGCGGTTGAGCGTCTGGTTGCGCTCGGGGTCAGCGAGACTCGGCTGTCGACGGTCGGTCGTCCTGGGGAACGGCAGCTGACCGACAGGGTCGGTCAAGGGAGTGACAGCCGCCGTACCGAGTTTGAGGTGTACTTCACCGAGAGGTAGGATCGCCGATGGCCGTCGGGAAGAAGATCTGCATGCTGGGCGACTTCGGGGTTGGGAAGACCTCTCTGGTGCGCAGATATGTGCACAACGAGTTCTCGCCCGATTACCAGACGACGCTGGGCGTCAATATCTACAAATACACCGATGAGATAGAGATCGAGGGCGGTACCGTCGAGTTCAGGCACCTGCTCTGGGACATCGAGGGCGGCCTGCAGCGCGAGTCGCTCCTGGACAGCTATATCGGGGG
>JBDGVT010000025.1:0-22578 GCA_039585495.1 Gemmatimonadota bacterium
ACTCGCGACGCGCTCGCTCAACTGGATATGGTCGTCCCGATCGAGAAGGTCACCGACTACGCGGAGATCGTCACCTATGGAGTGATGTCCACACCGGCGCTCTCGATCGATGGGGAGGTCAAAGTCGTCGGACGCATTCCATCCGTGGAAGAACTGAAGGAGCTGATAGCGGGCGTCGTATCGTAAAAAGCCTCTGGCCGGCCGGGCGGCCGACGGACCGAGGACCGCGACAGTAGTTCGCCGTTGCGATACAGTGCGAGGGGCAACAGCATGCATGAATCATGTCGACCTCGCCCTCTTCCTTAGCGCCTGAACTTCTCGCCTTCCAGGCGGCGGTTGCTGGCCGCTATTCCATCACCCACGAGTTGGGGCGCGGTGGGATGGGCATCGTGTTCCTCGCCCGGGAAGTCGCGCTGGATCGGATGGTGGCGCTGAAGCTCCTGCCCCCTGACATGGCAGCTCGACCCGGCGTGAAGGAACGCTTCCTTCAGGAGGCGCGCACCGCTGCCCGGCTTTCTCACCCCCACATCGTTCAGATCTACGCGGTCGACGAGGCGGACGACTTCGTGTTCTTCGCGATGGCGTTCGTGGATGGTGGGACGCTCGGAGACCGGATCCGGGAACGCGGCCCGCTCTCGAACTCAGAGGCCGTACGACTGCTCCGAGAGGTGTCCTGGGCTCTGGGGCACGCGCACTTGCAGGGTGTGATCCATCGCGACGTGAAGCCCGACAACATCCTCCTGGATCAGGAATCAGGTCGGGCGATGGTCACCGACTTCGGCATCGCCGTGGTCGCCGAGGATGCGGAAACAGAGTCTGCGACTCAGGTGGTGGGAACGGCCGAGTTCATGAGTCCGGAGCAGGCGACCGGCAGAGCGGTCGACGCTCGCAGCGATCTGTACAGTCTCGCGTGTGTCGGATTCTATGCCCTATCGGGGAGATTCCTGTTCACAGGTGCAACCGCCGCCGAGGTCCTCATCGCACATGTGAACGAGCCGGCGCCTTCGGTGCTGTCGGCTGCGCCCCACGTGCCGCCTGCGGTCGCGTCCGCCCTCGATCGATGCATCCGCAAGGACCCCGAGCAGCGCTTCGCGGGGGGCGAGGCGCTCGCCGATGCTCTGCAGCCTCAGGGTGATACCGGACGTGAACTCGCGGTGCCGCTACGTGTGTTCATCAAGGACACGAGGGACTGGGAGACGACGGTCTCCGTGAGCCTCGCCGTCTTCTTCGTGGCCTTTCCGAGCGTGTTGGTGGCGATGGCGGTGGATGATGTGCCAGGCGTGCTTCTGGTCGCCGCTGCAGTCCTCGTCGCGTCGCTCGGGGTTCCGTTCCTGAGTCTGGTACGCCAGACGAGAAGACTCCTGAAATCCGGATTCACGCAGGCCGATGCTACGGTCGCCTTTCTCAAAGACATCGATCGGAAGGAGGAGGAGTTCCGCTTCAAGGTGGGCGAGCGCGTCACCATGACGGACCGCGCCTTGCGGGCCATCAAGCTGGGGGGCTTCGGTATCGGGGCGGCTATTCTCGCTCCTGCCATTTTCGGGACCACCGGAGACGCCCTCGCGATGATCGGTATCGCCACCTTCGACATCGGCATCTTCGCGGCCCTGATCCAGGAGGTGCGGGCTCGAGCGCGTGGCGACGTCATGGGCGAACGCTATCTGCGGTTCTGGAAGAGCAAGGCCGGAAAGAAACTGTTCGATATTGCAGGAATGAACCTGAAGCGTGTTGCGCCGTCGATTGCAGCTGGAGCCCATCGTCCAACCGAGGCAGTGATCGGGCTGGAGGCCGACCGCCTCTTCGAAGAGCTCCCGAAGGACGTTCAGAAGAGCCTCGAGGGTCTGCCGGATACGGTCCAGGCGTTGGAGGCGGATGCGCAGGGCATGCGCAAGCAGGTCGCGGAAATGGAGGCGATCCTCGCGGAGATCGGGGATGACGATCCGTCGGCTCCATCGGCCGCCGAGCGGGCGAGGGTCCGTGCCGGAGTCGAGGCGACCAGGGATGAGGCCAAGGAGAAGCTCCGCGAGGCGGTCGCGGCGCTCGAGACGATCCGCCTGGGCCTCCTCTACATGCAGGCGGGCACGGGAACGGTCGAGAGCCTGACGATGGAGCTCAAGGCGGCGAAGGGCATCTCCGACGACATGGACAACCTGCTCGCCGGCCATCGGGAGGTGGAGCGTATCCTCCAGGAGCGGCGCGAGACCGGTGTGTTCACGTTGGTGACAGACCCGGGTAGCCAGCTTTAGCCAGACGGCTCCACGATGATCGGCCGACTCTTGATGACGGGCGTACGGCCTGTGAGATCGAGCTGCAGGTGGAGTGTGTACTCGCCCGGTTCGAGGTCGGGAAGCTCGAGCTCTACGGAGCGGAACGCGGCCTGCACCTGATCGGGGCCGGTGTCTTCGAACGTGACGTCGACCGACTCGTCCGGATCGAGAGACCCGAGGTATTCGCCGACCGGAGTGCGGAAGCCGGGGCGACCCTGACTGAAGCCGATCGTCACCTGGACCGGCTCCAGGATGCGCAACCCATACACTTCCCAGATGACGGCGAACCGTTCTCCCGCTCGCAGCCGAACACCTGGGCGTACGTACGGAATCGCCTCATCGAGCGTCTCGGGCAGTGGCGCCCCCTCTCGTAGGATCATCAGGTCCGATACCGCCACGAGGCCCGGGGTCAACGGGAGCTGCACCACCCCCTGCCGGGCGCGCCAGGCCTGCCTGCCCTCGAGGTCTACCACCTCGAGACCGCTCACATACCGGCCGGGCCATGCCTCCATGGTCAACACGCCCTCCGGCTCGTTGCCGCGGATGAAGATCGGCTCGTCGCCGCTCTCCGGAATGAGGAACAGGGCGGCAAACGGCTCTCCCTGAATGCCCCCTTGGGGCCCCCATGCCGAGACCACGCGGTCGTCGTCTTCGTCGTCGGGCAAGGTTGGCCGATAAGCGCCGATCACCAGCATCCGGTCATCCCGTCGGAACCGTCCGACCTGGGTTTCTAAGCCGCGGATGTCGGGCGCGTAAGGTGGCGCGTACCACGTTCTCGCTTCCCGTGGGGCCGTGATCCAACTCTCGGGAGGAATTTCTGACGGTGCCTCCAGGAACCCTTCGGGAAAGAGATATCCTCTGCTCTTCGGATGATGGCGCCCGACCATCCTCCGAGTGTCCTGGAACCCTCCGCCCGCTCTCGTTCTCGCGGGGTTGTGGAACCGTCCGTACCCTGTGTTCCTCCCGTAGCGGACAAGGGTCTCTTCCAGATCCTCGGCCCACTCCATTCCGATGGGATCGGCTGCGTCGCGCCGATTCAACGCGACGACCAAGCGCGCGAAATGGTCTGTTAGCCGGTCGTTGCCCTCGAACAGGAAGAGAGGATCGGAAAGGCGCCAGAAGAGCTCGAACTGGCGATCACGATCGATCGAGGTCTGGTCGTTGAACTCTTCGGCGGCATCCCGTGTGAAGATGTAGCGTGGGGTCGTCCACTCCATCCACACGTCGTCCGGCATGGCCGCCAGTGCCTCCCGGAAGGCCACTTCCGCGTCGACATACTGCGTTTGTACGTGGAGCGTGTAGCCGAGAAGCGCCGAACACCACCACGTATCGACGATCCCACACTCTGTCGCGACCCGCTCCGCCTCCCCCATGTCGCGATTCTCGACGAGGTAGTGAACGAGCTGTCCGATGATCCAGTTGTCGCGGTATAACCCGAAGCCCTCGAACAGATTTCGGATCAACTCGACGCGTGCTTGTCCTGTTTCGCGCAACTCACCCGGAAAGTCGTCCTCCTCGTCTCCGCCGAACCAGATGCACATACGGCCGATGTTCTCGTCGCAGACTCCGTTGGCCCTCTCGACGACGACCGGTGTGCGGCTCTCCCGGAAACGCTCGAATTCTTCCTGGAGTTCATGGAGCTCCTCGAGCGCCTCGAGGGAGTCGGGAATCTCGTCCTGCGACACGGCGCTCGCGGGACCGAGGAGCAAGGAGATGATCGCTCCGGCGGCGGCGGAGCCCACTATCTGGGACGATCGAGTTGAGCTTCGCATGGAGTCTTTTCGGAGAAGTGAGTCGCACGCCGGGCACTATGGATAGGACGTCCGATACCCCGGGAATCGCACGTGTGGTCCGGCTCGGCTTGCCCGAGGCCGTCGGGCTGGTCTGCCCTACGGGAGCAGCTCCGCGGCATTTGATTCTCCACCGTGGTGGGCCGACGGTCAGGCCCGACCCGGCCCTATGAGATTCCGTCCGCGCCGGTGGCAACCAGGTCGTGCGAGGGTGAGGTCGTGCCACCATCCTCCGAATTACTCCCGGCTGATCACCAGGTTCGGGGTTCCGGTGAACTTCTCTACCTATACCGCGATCATCTCCTGAGTCGCGCGGCGGAGGCGCGCTCGGACATCTGCATCGTACGCCTGTTCGTCCAGCGCACGGGCTGGCTCCAGCCCGTTGAAGAAGCCGCCACTCCCGACGTCCGGCTCATCCACCAATTGGAGCACCGCGTCGCGCCCTTCGGTTACCGAGGTCTGAGGTTCGAGCCCTGCCGACAGGAGCATGTTGGTGTCCATGAAGGTCGCGGGGTGTAGCGAGTTCGACGTTATCCCCTCGTACTGCTCGGCCAGGTCGATGGTGTGCATGACCTGCGCGAGTTTGCTCTGGCCATAGGCCCGGATCGGGTCGTAGCCGTCTTCGAGCTGAAGGTTGTCGAAGTCCAGTGGTGCTGCGGAAAGCGAGGACACGTTCACGATGCGGGCGGCGGGGCTCTTCTCGATCAGTGGAAGGAGTAGCTCGGTCAGAAGGAAGCCGGCGAGATAGTTCACGTGGAAGGTCAGCTCGTAGCCGTCGTCGCTGAGCCGCCGATCCGGATCGTTGATCAGGAGGATACCCGCGTTGTTCACGAGTACGTCGAGGTGGGCGTAGTCACGGAGGACCGCGGTTGCGAATCGTCGGACATCATCGAGGGATCCGAAGTCGGCCTGATAGAAGCGAGCCGATCCGGCCGAATCCTCGAGCTCGTCCACCAGAGCGCGCCCGCGCTCCTCGCTTCGACCCTGGACGATGACGTGGTCTCCGGAGGAGGCGAGTGAGCGTGCCACCTCGCGACCGAGGCCATTCGTGGATCCGGTGACGAGTACGACTCGTTGGTCCGGGGCGGGGGCGGGCAACTCAGGTACCGTCTGTGGTTGGATCGGACATGGGATCTGCTCCAGGCTCGGGGCATCAAGCACCGGCAACATCCGATTCGCTGCATGCAACGGCAAGCGGACAGAGCGACGCCCCGCGACGAAACGGGGCGAATCGGCGTCCTTCTTCTCACGGGCACGGGTGGTTCGTAGTCTTGTATCCGTGACATTTCCTCACCGGGCACGCGGCCCGAGGGTGCGTGGTACAGAAAGGAGTTCAGAAAACTGGGCGTTTTCGAGTTCGTCATCGTTCTGGTCCTCATTTCCACCGTCGGGAAGGTTCTGAGTGACCGTAGGTCTCCCAAAGAGATCGGGGGAGACACCCCCCGCCTCGCGCGAGGCGAAGCGGACGATATCCGTGAGATGGTCGACAACTTGAGTGGCCGGCTGGTGCGCCTCGAGGAGGAGAGAGACTTCTACAGGGATCTGCTGGAGGCTCCCGATCGGGCTCGCGGCATACGGCCTCCGCCGGAGGAGAACGACACGGGATCATGAACCGTCTCTCGCTCTTACTCACGTTCCTGTTCGCGGCTACACCGCTGGCCGTCTGTGCCCAATCTCTCTCTCGGGTCGAGATGAGGATCACCGGAGAGGTCGATGCCAACGCGGGGCAGGCCATCGAGCTGCTCGAGCGAGCGGTAAACATCAACAGCGGATCGATGAACTTCGCCGGCGTACGTGAAGTGGGCGCTCTGTTTCGTGCCGAACTCGATGCGCTCGGCTTCGAGACCGAGTGGGTCGACGGCGAGCCTTTCGATCGGGCCGGCCATCTCGTGGCCCGCCGCACGGGTCGCGGCCCTCGGCTTCTGCTCATCGGTCACCTCGATACCGTCTTCGAGCCCGATAGCCCTTTTCAGGCTTTCACTCGGGATGGAGATCGGGCCGCTGGCCCTGGCGTCGTCGACATGAAGGGTGGCGACGTCGTGATCATCCATGCGCTTCGCGCCCTGGCCGCGGTCGGGCAACTGGACGAAATGAGCATCACGGTGGTGATGACGGGAGACGAAGAGCGAAGTGGGCGTCCCCTGGATGTCGCCCGTTCCGCCCTCATCGAGGCTGCGGAGGAGGCTGACATCGCTCTCGCTTTCGAGAACGGTGACAGCAACCCCGCGACTGCGGTCGTGGCACGCCGTGGGTACACGGACTGGCGGCTGGATGTGACCGGTACGCCCGCCCACTCCTCGCAGATCTTCCAGCCGGAGATCGGTGCCGGAGCCGCGTACGAGGCGTCTCGCATTCTCAACGACTTCTACGACCGTCTGGCCGGCCAGCCGCTGCTCACCTTCAACCCAGGGCTGATTCTGGCGGGGACCGAGGTGAACTACGATGCGTTCACCGCGGGGGGATCGGCCTCGGGCAAGAGCAACGTGGTCGCCCAGAGCGCCGTGATCACCGGCGATCTCCGTACGATTTCGAGGGAGCAACTCGCCGAGGCACAGACCGCAATGGAGCAAGCCGTCGAGGAGAGCCTGCCCCGCACCTCTGCCACGATCACCTTCGACGACGGTTATCCGCCCCTCGCGCCCACCGATGGGAATCGGCGGCTGCTGGAGCTGTTCAGTCAGGTGAGCTTGGACCTGGGATTCGGCGCGGTGACCGCGGTCGACCCGAGGAACGCAGGGGCCGCAGACGTGTCCTTCACGGCTGGCCTCGTGGACATGGCGATCGATGGGCTCGGACCGGGCGGGGGCAACGACCACACCGTCGACGAGTGGATCGACCTCCCGACGCTGGCGCTTCAGGCGAAACGCGCGGCGGTGCTCATGCACCGGTTGACGATGCGACCCGGCGCGGACTGAGCCGTTCTTGGCTTCTTCGAACCTCGAAATTCTCGCGTACGAGAGCACGCCCCTGGGGGATCTGTGCTTGCGCCGTCGCGAACTGCTGTCGCGGCCCGGGACGGTCATCACCGAAATCACGCTCGATCATCAACTCCTGATGAGCAGCTATATCACGGTGTCGGAGCGGGCCCTGGCAGAGGAGGCGCTCAGGAGGCATCCCGGCCAGGACCTGTCCGTTCTGGTGGGTGGGCTGGGCCTCGGCTATACGGCGTCGGCGGTACTGAAGTCACCGCGTGTGCGGCAGGTCGAGGTGGTCGAGCTCTTTCCGACGGTCGTTGGTTTTCTCAGGGATGGTCTTGTGCCCCTCTCTTCGGAGCTGCTCGCGGACACACGGTTCGTCGTTCGCGACGGTGACGTGTACGCGACCCTCCACGAACGCTCCGACGAGCGTTGGGATCTGGTGCTCGTCGACGTCGACCACGCGCCGGACGACCACCTCGGGGCCGGCAACGAGTCCTTCTACACGGAGTCGGGCCTCGCTCGCGCGAAACTCCATCTGGCGCCGGAGGGCATCTTGGCGGTGTGGTCTTATGCGGAGAGTTCTCCGTTCGTCGACGCGCTGCACGCGACGTTCGGCACCGTCGAGGTCGTGCCCGTGACATACCTGAATGATCTCGTCGACGAGCAGCACACCGATTGGCTGTTTCTCGCCTGGGCCTAGCGGGAACTCGACGGGCAGTTGGGGCGAGCGTACGATTGCAGCAATGGACTCCGTGATCGAAGGGTAATTGCCATGCAGCGCTCCATCATCGCGCGTCGGCTTACGGCGCTCGTCTTCCTGCTTCCGTCCCTCCTCCTTGGCCTGAGCTTCCAGGGCGCGGAGGCTCAGGACGACGAGGGATTCCCTTACGAGACACTGCGGTCGCCGGCCATGGGCCTTCGCGGAGTCGTGGCCACGAGCCAGCCACTCGCCGCGAACGCCGGGCTCGACATCCTGAAGGCCGGAGGGAATGCGATCGATGCGGCCGTAGCCACCGCCGCCGTCCTGACGGTCGTCGAGCCGATGAGCACGAGTCTCGGTGGCGACGCCTTCATCATGATCTACCTGGCCGAAGAGAGGAAGCTGGTCGGGATCAACGCGAGTGGGCGGTCACCCCACGCCATGACGCTCGATGCCTTGAACGGCAGGCTCGAGTCGCACGACATGGACCGTATCCGGGGCATCTACTCCGTCTCGGTGCCTGGGGCTGTCGATGGCTGGTTCGAGGTCCTGGAGGAATACGGGACGATGACCATGGCCGAGGTACTCGCGCCGGCGATCTACTATGCCGAGCATGGCTTCCCTGTCTCACCCATCATCGCCGGAGCGTGGCGTGGACTCGAGAGGAACCAGGAGCCGTCGACGAGGGCCGCTCTGCTCCTCGATGGCGAGCGGGCTCCCAGGGCCGGTGAGGTGTTCCGCAATCCGGATCTGGCGAAGACGTTCAGGTTACTCGCCGAGCACGGTCGGGATGCCTTCTACGAGGGACCCATCGCCGAAGCGATCGTGGCCTATTCGGACGAACACGACGGATTCCTCACCATGGAGGACTTCGCGGACCATACGTCGACGTGGGTCGAGCCCATCTACGCGGATTACGAGAACTACCGGCTCTACGAGTTGCCGCCGAACGGCCAGGGCATCGCCGCACTCGAGATGATCAAGATCCTCGGCAACGTCGACCTCGGTGCGATGGGGCATAACTCGGCCGAGTATCTCCATTACATCATCGAGGCAAAGAAGCTCGCTTACGCCGACATCGAACGGTGGAACGGCGACCCCGATTTCAACCATCTCCCCACGCGTGAGATCATCTCGACCGAGTACGGTCGGAGTCAGTTCGAGCGGATCGATCCGACCAGAGCGATGGAACGTCCAGAGTCAGGGATATCAGGTCACGGAGATACGGTGCTTCTGGAAGTCATGGACTCGGACCACAACGCCGTCTCCTTCATCTACAGCATCTACTCCGGGTTCGGATCCGGGCTCGTCGCGCCGGGAACCGGCTTCCCCCTGCAGAACAGGGCGGCGTTGTTTTCGAGAGAACCGGGTCACGTCAATGTCGTAGAGCCGCACAAGCGTCCCTTCCACACCATCATTCCCGCGATGGCGTTCAAGGACGGCGAGTTCCTGATGACGTTCGGTGCCATGGGTGGTGCGGTTCAGCCGCAGCAGCACGTGCAGATCTTTCTGAACGTGGTCGAGTTCGGAATGAATGCGCAGCAGGCTGTCGAGATCCCGCGGATCAATCATGGCAGCGGACTGAGCGTCACGGCGGAACCCGGCATCGACGAGTCGGTCCTTGCCCAGTTGGAGGCGTGGGGTCACGAGATCCGGCGGAGAACCACCCGAGGAGGTGTGGGCGGGGCTCAGCTGATCATATTCGATCGCCTCACCGGGGCGATGATCGGTGGATCGACGCCCCACAAGGACGGGATGGCTGTCGTCTACTAGCTAGCGACCCACACGCTGTACTCGTTCGAAGTCCGCGATCGCGTTGATGTGGTTGATCAGAGCTCGGAGTTCTGAGAGCCGAGCCGAGGTCAGGTCATCGTTCGCCTGTCCCACCTCGAAGTTCGTGGCTGCTCCTGCGTTGAACCTCGTGAGCTCGGTCAGTGCACTCTCCTCGGCCAGTTCGCGGCTCCTCTGGGCGGCCTGGAATTGGAGGTTGGTGTCCGTCACGGCGAGACCCGCGCTGGTCACTTCCGTAATCACCGCAAGCTCCTGACTCTTGATCGCGAGATTGGTCTGTTCGAACTGCAGGCGGGCACGCTCCGAGTTCGCCTTCCCGGCCCGCATCCCGATCGGGTATGAGAAGTTCATCGAGACCGACCACGTCGGAGCCTCGAATCCCGCGATCGAGTTCAGGCCGTCCAGATAGCCTCCCTCATTGATGAGAAGGGGTTCACCGCCGAGCCCTGAGCGATCGAACTGGTTCCCGCCGGTGCCCTGGACGGAGTAGGCTGCGGTCAGGTCCAGGTTGGGAAGGCGCCCGTTTCTCGTCACCTCGAGATCAAGCGCGGACATTTCCAATTGGTGACGTTGCTGGCGCAGGTCGGCGCGCTCGCTGAGCGCGACCTGGAGCGCGGCCGCGATATCGACGGCCTGCGTGCGAAGACTCGGTAGCTCGGACGGATTGATGGTCTGAGCGAGCAGCGGGTCGTCGGCCCCGCCGATGAGGAGGCTCTTCAACCCCAGCTCGGCATTCCGCCATTGGACCTGCGCGTTGAGGAGCGCCTGTTCCGCGGCCGCCACCTGCGACCGAGCCTGGATCACCTGAATCGGGGCCATCGACCCCAGCCGAACCCGGAGTTCGTTGTCCGCCAGTAGCTGCTGGGCTTGAGCGAAAGCACGCCGTTGGATCTCGATCTGCTCGATGGCGGCTCGGAGGTTCCAGTATTGGACGCGGACCTGATCCGTGATCGTCGAAACCAGGGCAGTCACCTGAATGTCGGTGATCTGCCCCTGGATCTGTTGAGTCTGAAGCGCCGCCCGCTGGTTGTCCGTCGAGCGACCGGAGAGAAGCGGTTGCGTGTAGTTGAGGTTGACCGACGACCGGTAGCTCGGGTTGAGCGTTGTGAACGCGTTGTTCGTCGCGGTTCGGCTGTTGTTGAAATCGGCACCCAACCGGCCGCCGTACCACGGCACGGTTTTGGACAGCGATGCGTTCAGTGTGTGTTGTTGGTTTGTCGTTCGTGCGCCGCCGTCGAGCTGGCTCGTCGATTGGCTCGTGGAGTTGTTGTAGCGGTAGTTCGCGCTCAGGGTCGGAGAGAACGCGGCGCGCGCCGATTCCAGGGAGTAGGCCTGCATGCGCGGGGCGAGCCGGACAGTCTGAATGTCCAGGTTCTGGGTGAGCGCTCGTTCGATCACCTCGTCGAGCGTCATCGAGACCATTTCGGCGCCGGGCTCGAGGGGCGGGAGTGCCGTCCCCACGACGTAATTGTCCAGCGTTCCCATCACACTGGTGGTGTCCTGAGCGGATGTTCCGAGGGGCAAAAGGAGCACGATCGCGAGCACCCACGGGCCCATTCCAACCACATTTCTTGACATCGTACCGATCTCCCGAGTCGAATTCCTGCGAGGTGTCGATCACGGGCGGTGCCTGCCGGACATCACCCGTTCAATAGGAAGACAAATTAGGGGCCCAACACGTTAGAAGGCTGAGACCCGACGGATGGCTTACAGGTAGACCAGTAGAAAGATGATGGGGATGACCACGCCGACTCCGGTGAGCCAGGCCCCCCTACCCGTAATGCCCTTCTTCCCCTTGATGACGAAGAGGCCCGTGATCGCGAGGATCAGCAGGGACACGGCGTAAAGGTCTGCCATCCACGTCCAGAGCTTCTTGGGTTCATTGAGGTGGAGCGCGTTCGCAACCCTCAGGATCGGTCGCGCGCGGACCTGTTCGAAGGTCGCCTCGCCTGTCATGAGATCGACCGAGACCGTCGTCCCCTCCAAGAAGATGTTCACCGACTCGGGATCGGGTCTGAACGTGCCCCGTACCGGGCCTTCGAGCCCGATTTCGTCGAGAACGCTGGCCACGAAGTCCGTGGAGGCCGGAGCGTCGCGGTCGAATGCGCCGAGTTCCACCGTTTCGCGGGTGATGATGAAGTTCGGATTCCAGTCGGCTCGGTGATTCACCGCGACTCCGGATACCGCGTACACGGCGGTGAGTCCGGCGCACAGGTATCCCAAGTCGCGGTGGATGATGATGTTCCACTTCCGCCACTTCATCTTCGGTGCTCGGCTCGAGTCAGTCGGCTACGACCGCTCCGACTCCACGGATTCGATAGATCGTCTGTGGGCCCGGCGGCACGGAGCTGGGGTCGAATTCCTCACCCTGCTCCTCGGCTCGGTGTTGCGCCTGAGCGACTGCTTCTTCCTCGGTGAGTTGGAGCTCTTCGACGATTCCTTCGACGAGAGCCTCATGACCACGGGCGTCGAGGGGGAAGACGATGACTCCGTCCTCGACCTTGATCTGGATCTTCTCGAACTCACGGTCACTCGCGATGTCCATCCAGCACCCGCGCATCTCGCATACCTCGACGATCATGCCCTTTACGAGGACGCGCTCGCCGAGATACTGGTCCGGACTGTCGACGATCGCGGATACCGGCGTGATCTCACTGAGAGTCAGGGCCTCCCCGTATGTCGTTCCTTCAAACAGAGCCTCCTCAGGCGGTGCGGCCTGACAGGCTGAGAGTGTGATCGCGGCCGCGATCGTTACCACTGTCCTCATGGAGAGAACTCCATCCGATGTTGTTGGCTGTTGAAGCTGACTCCAGCCGGGTAGGGGCGGCATCGGGTTCCTCCCGATTGGGTCCGTCAGGGGACGCCCTACACCATTCGGCATTGGGTCCGGCGTTACTGGCGACTCCAGATTCCTGACGTCAGGAAGGTGGTGCGTCCGGCGCACCCATCGGTCAGGACCTCGAACGAAAGCGAGGTTGCGTCGACCACGAACGTGTATCGGCCGACGAAGCCGACACAGGACTGGGAGCCACTGGTGTCGGAGAGAGTCAACGTGGTTTCGCTGGTCGAATACGCCCCGATGATGTCTGGAGCGGCCAGCCCTGCGGTCCCGTTCAGGCTGACCGCCACGGCGCCTGATTCGTCCAGGTGAAACGCGTTCTGAGCGAGCGTCCATGTTCCGACGACGCCTGGTTCCTCCACCTCCACGGGGTCATCGCAGCCCAGCGCGCAAAGACACAAGAGGAGTGCGAGGCCAGGGGCTGGCGGCCTGCCCATGCGGGTTCGTGGTTGACCTGACATCGCTCATCGCTCGGTGCTCTTAGGAAGTGCGACGATAGTCTCGCGGGGAACATCCCACCAGATACTGCACGACACTCTGTCCGGACGCCTTGGCCGATTCGGACAAGGTGTCCGCCTCTTCCTTGCCGTGATTCGACCGGAGCAAGTTCGCTAAGAGTTTGTGGCAAAGGGTTTTAGCTCCTCTCACAGCAGTCGGCCCCGGCCTTGCCTTGTAATACGCGTGAGGACCAACGGTCAACGTTCGGGGGGAGTGGGGACCAACATGTCATATTCAAATACAAACGCGGTGGCGACGCTCGTCTGTGCGGAGCCCGTTCGGGGTAGGGCGGAGGGGGACAGATCCTTTCCCGTGGCCACGTCGCATCGCCGCGAGGTCGGGCGGGACGAACGCCTTCGCCGCGCCGTGAACATGGTGGTCGCGCTCGTGGGGATCGTGCTCACGGCCCCGCTGATGCTGCTCACTGCTTTGCTCATCCGGCTGGAGTCACCCGGGCCCGTGATCTACAAGCAGCCAAGGGTCGGGATCGATCGACGCCGGAGCCGGGGACCCGAAGCGACGAACCGCCGGCGCAGCGATGACCAGGGCGGGCGGATCTTCACGATCTACAAGTTCCGCACCATGACGACCGATCAACGCACTGCCGAACAGAAGTGGGCAACGAGGAATGACGCCCGCGTGACCCGAATCGGTCGGATCCTTCGGCCCACGCGCATCGACGAGCTGCCTCAGCTGTTCAACGTTCTGAAGGGTGACATGAACATCGTCGGCCCACGGCCGGAGCAACCGAGCATCTTCGCCGACCTGCGCACCGAGCTGAGTCATTATCACGAGCGCCAGAAGGTCCTTCCGGGCATCACGGGCTGGGCTCAGGTCAATCTCGGCTACGACACCAGCATCGACGACGTGAAGAAGAAGGTCGAACTGGATCTCGAGTATATCGAGAAGCGATCGGCGACCGAGGACCTCACCATCATGGCCCGGACGATGCCCGTCATGGTCTTCCGGAAGGTCTGGACCTGAGCAACAGCGCGAACGCACCTGCCTCGTAACGCATCGTTCCTCCCTCGCCGGGCGTTCCCACGAGCGTCCCGTTCTGCACGGCCGCGAACGCGTCCCGTAGCTCGATGAGTCGGACGGGGTCGGCAACCGGCGTGTTGTGCGCTGGGAAGACGCGCGTAAGCCCTGGCGCCAGTGCGGCCATCCGTGCCACGGAGGTCTCGTACTGGTCGAGATCCGTTTCGGGTGCGAAGAGCCATATCGGCCCTTCGTAGAAGGAATCACCGGTCCAGAGGTAGCCCGCTTCCGCATCGAGCAAGGCGATCGCGTCCGGCGTGTGACCGGGTACGGCAACGATCTCGAGGACCCGGCCGCCGAGATCGATCTGGTGGCCATCGGTGGCGACGTCGGTGATGACCCATGGCCGGGTCGCGTAAGTGTCCTCGGTCACGCCCTCCGGCAGGGGCGCGCAAAGCGCGGCGGCCGCGACCTCTTCGCGCACACGCTCGTTGGGAAGTCCTGCTGAGCGGCCCCGCGTGTAGTCGGTGTTCATCGCCAGGATCGAACCGAACTCGGCGTTTCCACCGATATGGTCCATATGGGTGTGCGAATTGAGCACGGTGACCGGAAGCTCTGTGAGCTGAGCGACGACTTCCGAGATCTGGGCGATGCCCATGCCGGTATCGAACAGGAGTGCTCGTTCCGATCCGAGTACGAGATAGGAGATAATCTCCTGCCACTGCTTTGGCTCGTAGATCGCGAGGACGTCGTCACCCACGTCCCAGACCTCGAACCAATCGGAGTCCACCGCGATCCGGTCGAGAGTCGCGTACCCGGCGCGTGGCAGAGCCTCGCACCACTCGGGGGCGATCGCGTCGTTCGACGTTTCCCCGACCTGTCCCTCAGGGCGCCGATCGTCTGTGGCACACCCGGTCAGAAGGAACGCACCAACCATCACGACCACGGACGATTTCATTGGGCCCTCGCGGGGAATCAGGCGTCGGTCACCTCATAGGAGGCCTCAGCCCATCAGCGCACCCGCAGCGTGTAGCTACCCGTGGCGCCCCCGAGCGATGAGGCGATGACACGATACACACCGTCTTGCGGGAAGGACACGTCCAGGCGCGAGTTCAACCCGTCACCGCCATCGTCGTTGGTCATGAGCGACAGTCCGGGGCCCACGAGCTGTAGGTAGCTGTCCAGGTCGTCGGACATGAGGTCGATCGTGACGGTCTGTCCGGCGTTGGCCTCGAGGGCCCATGCCTGGAGGGGCCTCCCTTCAACGACCGGGTCCGCATCGTTCAGCATGCCGGGGTAGTCCACGCCGAGCTGAAGCGCGCGGCCATCCGTCGACAATGTGGCGAGATCGATCGGGTCGGTCGCCGACAACGTGTAGGCCCCCGTCGAGCCAGAGCTCAGCGCGCCGGCCCCGATCGTGTACGTGCCCGTCTCGGGGAACGTCAGCGTCAGTTCAGAGTCCAGATCGCCCGCGCTGTCATCGTCGGTCAGCGTTTCGGGCATTCCCGGTCCGAAGAGATACAGGTAGGCGTCGAAGTCATCGGACTCGAGCCGGACGGTTACGGTCTCGCCCTCGATACCATGGAACGCCCAAGCCTGAACCGGCCGCTCGTTCTCGATCGACGCTTCGCCGAAGGCAAGACTTCCGAACGCCGTTTCCCCTCTCATGAGCATTCGGCCTTCGGTCCGTAGATTCGTGAGCGTGAAGCCATCGACGCCCCCACACGATATCCCGGCGCCGGGGCCCGGGTCCTCTGAAACACGGAGTAGATAGGTACCCGTTTGGCGGGACCCGGAAGAACTTGCCACGACGATGAAGTCCCCGGAGTCGAGGATGGTCAGCTCGATCCGAGAGTGGCACGCTCCGCCGCTGTCGTCGTCCCGCAACGTCTCGATGAGCCCCGGACCGACCACGTAGAGGTAGCTGTCGAAGTCCTCCGAGATGAGGTCGATCGTGACCGTCTGACCCTCGCGGCCACTAAGGGACCATGCCTCCAGGTAGCTCTCGTTGAGCCCGACATAGTCTGAGGCGGAAAGGGCTCCTTCCACCTCATCCCCGATCTCCAGCTCTCGGCCGTCGGTGTCGAGCAGTGTAAGTACCGAAGTCCCGGTCGCGGGCGAATCGAAGAGAGAGGCCAGCGAAAGGGGGTCGCAGCCGGAAAGGACGATCACCAGGCTGAATAGCGCCCACTTTGAGCGGGAAAGAGCGTGCAGGGGGACGAGTTCAGACACCGGTCACCTCCGAGATGGCGTTTCGATTGTCGACCTGGTGCGGCCGACCATCTCTGTTACTGCATGAGACGGGCCAGGGTGGAGATCTGACACACTCTTCGAGCGCTTCGGCGACCGGGATGCGCGAGTGCAACACGGCTCTACCGCCCCTCGAAGTTCGCCCACCTTTCCGTGAGCCGTTCCAGCATTCCGGTGAGGAACGTCCTTTGACCCTCCTGGTCTACCGCGAGCGGTCCGACCCATCCCTGGATCGATCCATAGAGTCGGCCCAGGCGACTGCTCAACTCCTGGGTCTCTCTCGCGAGGTCACGGAGGTCTCGCTCCACTTCCGCAGACAGGGTGAGCGGATTCGTGTCCACGTCCAGACGATCCGCCAGTTCCTCGACCTCGTCGGCCAGCGCCCGGGCGTCGGCGGTCACCCCCCACACGGTCAGCAGTGTGCCGGTCCACGCGCGTCGCACAGCCGGGTCGTGGTCCAGCCGTGGATCCTCGCGGACCTCGACGGTTTGGCTCGCTGTGGCGTTCCCGCGCGTCAGTCGAACCGTGTACACACCGGGTACGACGAGCGGACCCTCCGGGCCCGACCGACTGGCCCTCGAGTGCCTGAGATTCCACACCCATCGGTTCACTCCGCCTGCGCCCTCCACCTCGTCTCCGGCGACACGGTTGCCCGCGCTGTCGAAGACGCCGAATTCGACGTTCGCTTCGGCATCGAGGAAGTAGTCGACGATCGCACCGCTCGGCGGGTTCTCACCTTCGAAGACCATGTTGCCCGTGTGCGCCTTTTCGCCTCGATAGCGGATCTGCTCCGCCGGCTCGATCGTGAAGAGGTGTTGCGATGACTGTGCGACGTCGGCCATCTCCTGAAGAGCGTTGATGTGATCCAGGATGTAGATCCCGCGACCATGTGTCGCGATTACGAGGTCGTTGTCGCGAGGGTGAATCACCAGATCGTTCACGGCCACGGTGGGCAGGCCGCCCTCGAGTTCGTGCCAGTACTGACCGCGGGTCCAAGACCAGAACAGCCCCATCTCCGTGCCGAGAAACAGCACGTCCGGATTTCGCGGGTCTTCGCGGACGGCTCTCACCACTCGCTCGGCGGGCAGGTCGCCGGTGATCGATCGCCACGATCCACCGTCGTTCTCGGAGACCCACAGGTAGTTGTCGTAGTCGTCGTTGCGGTAGTTGTTCGCAGCGACGTACACGCGACCGGGCACGGTCTTGGACGGGTGGACCTGATTGACCCACATCATCTCGGGCGCACCGGGCATCGCTCTCGTCACGTCGCGCCACGAGGCGCCGTCGTCGGTCGAAACCTGGACGAGGCCGTCATCGGTACCCGCATAGAGAACACCAGGAGCGAACTCGGATTCCGCGACGGCCGTAAGTGTCGGCCAGTAGGGAATCCCGTCGTCGAGGGAAAGCACGAACGAATCCACCGCCTGGTCCATGATGACCAGGGTACGTCGATCGGTACCCGTGGTGAGGTCCCCGAGCGAAGTCCAGCTATCGCCTCGGTCGGTACTCTTGAACAGCTCATTGAGCCCCGCATAGAGCGTGTTCGTGTCGTGCGGGCTGATGATGAACGGTCCGTCCCAATTGCCCGGCGGCATCGCATTGCCCAGTTCCTGGTACGGATCGTCCAGATCGGGCCAGGTCGTCCAGTTTCGGCGGGCACCGATGAAGCCCTCGGCCTGGTTCGGGCGGATGTTTCGGCTCGCTCCCGTCTCCATGTCCCACCGGGTGAGCCCGAGGTACTGACTCTCGGAGTAGAGGATCCGGTTGTTGGTGGTGTCGACGAGACTCAGGAATCCGTCGCCGCCGCCCCACTTGTTCCAGTCTTCGTTGAGAATGCCCTCGGATCGGTAGGTCGCATTGGGCCCGCGCCACGATCCGTTGTCCTGGAGTCCGCCATAGACGTTGTAGGGGTGCGCGAGGTCCACCGAGACGCGGTAGTACTGACTCAGCGGTAGCGCCGTGTGGAAGAGGAAGTGGTCGCCCCGGTCGTAGCTGATGCCGAGGCCCCCGTCGTCGAGCTTGATGACGTGATTCGAATCGTGCGGATTCACCCACACGAAGCGGTCGTCACCGTGAGTCCGGTGTCCGCGGGGGACGGTGAATGTGACTCCGGCGTCGTCTGAGTAGCTGTACGAGTTCAGCATGTAGATGCGCTGATCGTCGTTCGGATCGACCATCGGCTGGCTCGCATACATCGGTCGGGGATTCCAGTCGCTCTGGTACGTCCAGGTCTCGCCGCGGTCTTCGCTGCGGTAGATACCAGCCAGACGCTGTTCGTAGGCGGTGGACGCGTTGAAGCGCTCACCCTGCTCGAGGCTCACGTAGAGGATCCGCGGATCCGAGCGGTAGACGGTGATCCCGATTCTGCCCATGTCACCGGTCGGCAGTCCGTTGTCGAGACCGGCATTCGTGAGGCGAGTCCAGGAGTCGCCACCGTCGGTACTCTTGTAGAGGCCACTGCCGCGACCTCCGCCGTGGAATCCCCATGGTCGGCGCTGCCTCTGATACATCGCCGCATACAGGATGTCCGGGTTCGATGGGTCCATGGCGACGTCGACCGCGCCTGTCTGAGGATCGACCGAGAGCACGCGCTCCCAACTGTCGCCTCCGTCCTTCGTGCGATAGACGCCACGGTCCGGGTTGGGGCCCCAGAGGTGTCCCATCGCAGCGACGAAAACGACGTCGGAGTCGTCCGGATGCATGACGATGCGGCCGATATGGTGGCTCTCCTCGAGCCCCATGTTCTCCCAACTCTCTCCGCCGTCCGTCGACTTGTAGACGCCATCTCCCCACGACGACGACTGACGATTGGCCCGTTCACCCGTCCCGACCCAGACGACCGACGTATCGCGCTGGTGTACCGCGACGTCACCCACCGAATGGACCGCTTCATTCTCGAACACCGGTGTGAATCGCAGTCCATTGTCTGTGGTCTTCCAGACGCCGCCCGTAGCCGATGCCAGGTAGAAGACCCGGGTGTCTATCTCGACCACGGCGATGTCGACGAGTCGACCGCTCATGTTCGCTGGGCCGATCGAACGGAAGCGGAGCGGATCGAGTTGCTCGGTCTGGAGGGACTGAGCGAGGCCTTCCGTCTGAGCGGACTGGCCACTCAGTGGGCTGACCATCCAGGCCCAGGCGAAGAAGACGGTGAGGGTACGCATGAGACGGCGCATTCGAGGACTCCGATACGGCTAGGGACGATGTGCACGGATTCCGGGGGGGGCTGAGTCGGCAAGATGCCGTGGCAGACGGGCTCCGTCCACCGCTCCCCAGGGCGTCGAGAAGGTTGGAGCCTCTGAGCACGTAGTCAGGACATCTGTGACCGACGCGTCACGCGACCCTGTTCAGATCGCTGACCCCGAGTCAGTGGCTGAGGGTGCGCCGCACACGTGTTCCGTCAGGCCATCACCGCTTTCTGCGAGTCGATACCCGAGCAGGGTCTGAAACCGACACTTGATGCCTAGAAGCCCCTGAACCGGCCTCCGCCGCGTGTCCGCATTCGCGGGTTCACCACGTTGTTGAACACCGAGCCGAAGTTGAAGCTCAGGCCGAGGTCCACCTGGTATTCGAAGTCGGTACCCAGTTCCTGCGTGCCAAGGAGAATCTCGTCCTCGTCGAGGTCGGCCAACGGGATGTAGATCTGGTTCTTAACCCGCGCGACGCTGGCTTCCATGTTCACCGAGACACCGCGCACGATTCGGAACTCCAGATTCGAGGACAGGTCGATCCGGTGCTGGGACATATCGTCGAGGAAGCTGGCGCTCTCCAGTGAGGCGCTGATCTCTCCCCACGGCTGCTGGAACTGTGCGGAGATATCCAGGCTATGCTCGGGCCGGACCTCCGCGGTCTCATTGAAAGCGGTGATCTCGTAGTAGTCGTAGGAAGCGACTCCCACCTTGTAGAGAAAGGTGATTTGACGGCGGGTCGATTCTGCGTAGGGGAAGATGTTGTACTCGAGGGCCGGCCCCGCTCTCACCGTGAGGGCCTGATTGGCACGGGTGTCAGACGTGACGGCTCCGGTGCCACCCGCGGACCAGTGCGGACTGAGGCTCCAGACCGCCGTGGCGTCGCTGTCCCATTCTCGCGTGAAGCTGGTTACGACCTCCTCCGGCTCGTCGGGCTCGCTCACCGTAATCCGCCGGTCGCTGAAGTCACTCCTGATGTTCGTCGTGAACTTGAACTCTTCGGTCGTGCGGTTCGCGGAGATCGAGCCGTCGAATGTCGTCTGTCGTTCGCGGGTCTCTCCTTCAAGCTCCCCGCTGATCGAGATCCGAAAGACCCAGAGATTCCAGGGGTCGTTTGCGGGCGCCAATTGGCGCCCGTTGCCCTCGGGGTCATCCGGAGGCTCGTAGCGGATCGTGAGGTGTTGACCCGAGGACGTCCGGGCGACGAAGGGTACGAGCCCGAGCGCGAAGGTCTGCGTTACACCCGTTCGTGTTTCGTCGTCCGTGTCGTTCGGATCAGAAAGATATTGAAGGGTGTCGCCCCTTTCCTGGAGCTCGTTCAACCCGATGAAGTCGAAGGTGTATTCGCCCCCGCCTGCGCCGGTCCGCTGGAACGTGACGAGAACATGCACCTGCGCGTCCTCACGCTGCCGGACGTAGCTGACGTAGTCGACCTCGCGCCTGAAGTGATCGAAGTCGCAAATATACCGTTCGCAATCGAGGAAGACTCGGAGCATCTCCTCCGACGGTGCGTCTGTGGAGACGGTGTCGTCGACGTCCTGCGCCATCATCGAGCAGGGACTCGAGATCGCCGCCACGAGCACGGTGACGAGCAACAGCGTTCTATGTGCCGACATCGAGAGCTCTCGAGCTGAGGACAAGTGCAGAGGCCTATCGGACACGCGGGCGGAGCGTCCGTGTTGAGGGGTGAAGCACCTCTGTCGCCTGTCGGGATTGCACAGACAGACGCGGCATCCCACGCTGAGGCGCGCGTTCACAATGTGAGGAGTGTTTCGGCGATGTCGAGAAGGTGGAGAGAGTGGCGGCAGGACTCAATGCCGGTCCAGTGGCTGGTCTTCGTGGTATCAGCCCTCGTGTTCACCTCCTGTGTCCCCGTCGAGGACGCTCCCAGCGCCGACACGCCTCCCCCGCCCGTGGTCGATGCGGCGGACCTTCCTGGTTTCACATCGGCCCTACCAGACGCCGAAATCCCGGTGCTCGATCTCGAGATGGCGCTCACGCTCGCTGCGATGCCGCTTTCGTGTCTCGATCGTCCGCATGCGGCACCGCGTAATCGCAGATCCTATCTGGATACGACGGTGGTGTCGCGCGTGCCCGGGTACGAGGAAACGAAGGCCTTCTATGGCTGCTGGGACTGGCACTCCGCGGTGAACTCGACCTGGGCCATGGTGAGGCTCTACAAGGAATACCCTGACATTCCACTCTCGGGTCTCATCGACGAGAAGCTGAACGACCATCTCTCCGAGGACGCGATGCAGGGGGAAGTTGCCTTCTTCGAGAACAGCCGCACGTTCGAACGACCCTACGGCTACGCATGGCTCCTGGAGCTGTACGCTGAGCTGCGAAGCTGGGATCACGAGGACGCTGCGGAGTGGGCCGACAACGTCGAACCGCTCGCAACGTTGTTCTCCGAGCGAATGGTCGAGTACCTACCGGAGCTCAAAGTCCCGTCGCGAAGCGGGGCGCACAGCAATACGGCTTTTGCGCTGGCGATGATGCTCGGTGCTGCCCGGAGTGTTGGGGACGACCCGCTGGAGGGCGCGATCGTGGAGGCCGCGAATCGGCTATTCAGTGATGACTTCGGGTGCCCCACCGCGTACGAGCCCTGGGGCTCGGACTTCCTGTCGCCATGCCTGGAAGAGGCCGCGCTCATGGCAGCCGTAATGGAATCGGGCGAATACCTGACGTGGCTCGACGATTTCCTGCCGCCCCTGACTTCCCGCGAGTTTGCTGCGCTGACCAGCCCGGTGAATCCGGATGAGGTCATGGAGAGTGTGGAAGAAGGCGAGGCTGTACCCGCAGCCGGGGCGGGGGAGGGAGAGGGTGGCGAGGAGGACGCAGCGACGAAGGAGGAAGAGCGTGAGGCCGCCGAGCTTCGCTTCCTGGCGGGGGCGTCTCACCTGATCGGCCTCGCCTTCATTCGTGCCGACGCAATCAACCGGATCGTCGACGTGCTGCCTGAGGACGACGCACGAATACCCGCACTCCGCAAGATTGCGATGCTCCACGGCTCGAGATCGCGATGCTCCACGGCTCGAGAGGCTTCGATGCCATGTTCGAAGCCGATTATGCGGGCTCGCACTGGATCGGGACATTCGCGCTCAAGTACCTGCTTACGGAGCAGGGGCGCTAGTCAGGCCTCCCATGGCGAACGAAGCAACGAGCTCTTCCGCACGGGCACTGGCTAGTTCCCCATCCGCGCCTTCAGCTCCTCGAACCAGTTCACCACGAGGATGACATCCCTAAGACGGCGACCGGTTAGTGCACTTTCACCGGCTGGCGCCACCAGGGTTTCATCGGAGACCATCACGAATCGGTCTCCATCGGGGTGCACATCCCAGTTTCTCAACCATCCGAGG